>JBFZDU010000053.1:0-5485 GCA_041307205.1 Gammaproteobacteria bacterium
AGTTCCCTGGTGGAGAGAAAAGTCATGTTGTTCCGCGGCTTACACTCTGAGACTTTTATGGCAAGAAAAGTGCTAAACAACACTCAAGACAATCCACCGGACCGAATGCCGATGCAAGCGAAGCTGCAAAGACTGCTGAAGCAACTCACACAGGCGGCGGACGCGCTGCGTTATGCCGACAGCCCCGAGTTCCTGTCCCTGCCCGACAAGGCCAGTGTGCTGGGTGCCCTGCCTGCGGCGGCCGGGTCGCCCGTCCGTCCGGCCACTGCCACTGACGCGGCCGCGCGGCGGCTTGCCCTGGTCGCCGAGCGGCACCTGGATCCGGCCACGTTGAATTACGCGGTCAATGCCTGCGAACGCCTGGGCGCCGACCTGGTGGTGTTGGCCGGTGTCGGGATGAAGGGTGTCTCCGAGACGGTCGCGCGAGCGGCCGCTGGTCACCGCTTGCGTTTCCAGGTCCGACAGATCGGTCGCGACTTCCTCGGTGATGTCAGCCGTTATGCCTGGACCGCCGCTGGCCTGTTGTTCGTGGTCGCCAGCGCCGCCGACGGGCTCGCCGAGCGCGTGGCCAATGGCGATGGCGGCCGGCTCGGCATTCCCTCGGAAGTGCCCTGGGTGGTGGTTACCGGCGAACGCGCTGCCTGAGCCCGGTGCTGATGGCCGCCGCGCCCGAGTTGGCAGCAGCCTGTGTTACCCGAGCGACGGCTGCGTCGACCGCCGGCTGGCGATTGTCAGCCTGGGCGGCCCGGTGTTCGGCAGGGCGTGCGTAGCGGACTATCTGGTCAAAGCGGTCGTGGCGGCCCGCATGCGCTTGCCGGTCTTGTCGGTGCGCCGGTTCGCCTGCATCCCGGGTTGGCGCTCCGCGCTGGGGTCGAGGCGGGGACGCTTCGGTCCTGTCACGCTCAGCTCGGCCGCGAAGACTGGGCCCTGGACCCCGGCACAGGCTCACCACTGAGCGCGGCGTGAATCGCTGTCGCCTCGCTCAAGGCCGCTTCCAGGTCGTCGTTGAGCACGCAGAAATGCCCCATTTTGCGTCCGGGCCGCGCCTGCTGCTTGCCATACAGGTGAAGGCGGGCATTCGGCTGGCAGAGCACCGCATCCCAAGCCGGGCCCTTGGCCCACAGGTCGCCCAGCAGGTTGACCATGACCACCGGTGTCAGTTGTCGGGCACTCCCAAGCGGCAGGCCGCACAGTGCCCTTACCTGTTGCTCGAACTGCGACGTGACGCAGGCGTCCAGGGTGTAGTGGCCGCTGTTGTGCGGGCGCGGCGCAATTTCGTTTACCAGGAGTCGCCCGGACCGGTCGATGAAGAACTCGACCGCCATCACCCCGCAGTAGTCCAATGCTTCGGCGAGGCGCAAGGCCATGTCCCGGGCCTGGTCCGCCAGGCCGTCGGCTATTCGCGCAGGGGCGATGCTGAGGTGCAGTATGCCGTTTACGTGTTGATTCTCCGCCACCGGAAACAACGTGCTCGCGCCGTCGTCACCGCGTGCCAGCACCACTGATATCTCCCGGTCCAGGGTGAGCCGCGTCTCCAGTACGCACGGCACCTCGCCCCAGGCGCGAAACGCGGCGAGGGCCTGGTCGGGGCTCTCGATCCGCGCCTGGCCCTTGCCGTCGTAACCGAAGGCAGCACGCTTGAGGATGGCGGGCAGCCCGACGGCGTCGAGCGCCGCGTGCAGGTCGGTCTCGGTTCGCACGACCGCGTAATCGGCCGTCGGCAGGCCGGTGTCGCGGATGAACTGCTTTTCGCTTATGCGTTCCTGAGTCAGCCGCAGCGCCTGGGCGCTCGGCTGGACCCGCCGTTCGGATGCCAGCTGGTCCAGGGCGGTGGCGGGCAGATTTTCGAACTCGGTGGTCACGGCTGCACAGGTCGTGGCGATGCGGTTCAGGGCCTGGGGGTCGTCGTAGGGAGCGCACAAGTGCTCGTCGGCACAGCGGCCCGCCGGGCTGTCGGGGTCCGGATCGAGCACTGCGACGCGGTAGCCCATGCGGCGGGCCGCCTGCGTGAACATGCGGCCGAGCTGGCCGCCTCCCAGCAGGCCCAGCGTGCTGCCTGGCAGGATCATGCGCCTGGCGGCGGCACGAGCATGGCCAGCGCGGCGTCCCGCTGCCGCGCTCGGAACGCGTCGAGCCGCGCGGCCAGGGCGGCGTCCGCCACCGCCAGCATGCTGATCGCGAACAAGGCGGCATTGGTCGCACCTGCCTCGCCGATGGCGAAGGTCGCCACCGGCACGCCTTTGGGCATCTGCACGATCGACAGCAACGAATCCTGACCGTGCAGGTATCGTGACGGCACCGGCACGCCGAGCACGGGCAGCGTGGTCTTGGCCGCCAGCATGCCCGGCAGATGGGCCGCGCCGCCCGCGCCCGCGATGATGCAGCGCAGGCCACGCTCACGGGCGCTCGCCGCGTACTCGAACAGCAGGTCGGGGGTGCGGTGCGCGGATACCACCCGGGATTCGTGGGAGATGCCGAATTCCTCCAAACGCTCGGCGGCATGTTTCATGACGGGCCAGTCCGAATCTGAACCCATGACCAGGCCGACAAGGCAGGATATTGATTGCATTTGATTTGTGTGGAAGTCGCCAAGCACGGTTTCTCCCGCTCCTCCTGGGAGAGGGATAGGGTGAGGCAAGGATCAGGCCGCCATACGCGCCGTTGCCTTTTTCAGGCGTGGCGCTTAGCGCCACGATCGTTAGCTTAATCAGAGGGGGCGGCTTGGAACAAGTCCGCCGTCGATCGTGAGTGATGCGCCAGCGCCGCGTGCAGGTTTTCCTGGGCACACAGGCGTGCACCGTCGCGTACCAGGAACTCGACGAAACCGCGCGCCACGCGTGACAGCTTCTTGCCCTTGAGGTGTACGGCGTACCACTTGCGCACCAGCGGGAAGTGCTGCACGTCGAGCACCGCGAGCAGGCCGAACTCGAGTTCTACCCGGAGGTTGTGGCGGGAAAGAACCGAGATGCCGAGGCCGGCCATGACCGCTTGCTTTATGGCCTCGGCGCTGCCGAGCTCCATGAAGGGCTTGGCGCTCAGGCCGTGTTGTTCGAGCAGGCGGACGCGCGCCGCGCGCGTGCCCGAGCCGGCTTCGCGACTGATGAAGCGTTCCTCGGCCAGCCGCGCCAGCGGAATGGACCTTTCCCCCACCAATGGGTGGTCCGGCGGCGCCACCACCACCAGCGGGTTGTCGAGGAAGTACTCCGCTTCCAGGTCGAGGTTGTCGGGCAGAGTGCCCATGATCACCAGGTCGTCCAGGTTCTTTTCCAGCCGTTCGATGACCTGGGCGCGGTTGGAGACGGTCAGGCGCGGTTCGACGGCCGGGTGCTCACGCAGGAATACCCCCAGCAGATGGGGCATGAAGTACTTTGCGGTCGTGATGGCCGCGAGGTGCAGCGGGCCCCGCTTGCCTTCCTGCAGCCCGATCATGTCCTCGCCAAGGACGCGCAGCCGTTCCAATACGTCGTCGCAGGCCGCCAGCAGCTCACGTCCCGCCGCGGTCAGATTGAGTCGCCTGCCGACCTGCTCCACCAGCGGCAGGCCCAGGCTCTCTTCGAGGCGCTTCACCTGAATCGATACGGCGGGCTGCGAGAGGTGCAGCCGCGCTGCCGCCCGGGTGAAGCTCATCTCCTGTCCGAGTGCATGGAACAGCCGCAGCTGATGCAGCGTGACGTTGCGTAGCCGCATACCAGGAACCCGTGTTCCATAAACATAATTAATAGAAAAGATTATAACAATTTACTGGAGTTTCAAAACCCGCATATCTACAGTGCTTTCGGTCTGGCGCCAGGCACTGGGCCAGCGTTATCCCGAACAGAGGCTTCTGCAAGGAGAACACTATGGCAGTGAAAAAATACGAAGCCGGCGTCAAGGAATACCGGCAGACATACTGGGCGCCTGACTATGTGCCGCTGGATTCCGACCTCCTCGCCTGTTTCAAGATCACCCCCCAGCCGGGCGTAGATCGCGAGGAAGCCGCCGCGGCGGTGGCCGCCGAATCGTCCACCGGTACCTGGACCACGGTCTGGACCGACCTGCTCACCGACATGGATTACTACAAGGGGCGCGCCTACCGGATCGAAGACGTGCCCGGCGACGACAGCTGCTTCTACGCCTTCATCGCCTACCCGATCGACCTGTTCGAGGAGGGCTCGGTCGTCAACGTGTTCACCTCGCTGGTCGGCAACGTGTTCGGATTCAAGGCAGTGCGCGCCCTGCGCCTCGAAGACGTGCGCTTCCCGCTGCACTATGTGAAGACCTGTAACGGGCCGCCCCACGGCATCCAGGTCGAGCGCGACAAGATGAACAAGTACGGCCGTCCGCTGCTCGGCTGCACCATCAAGCCCAAGCTGGGCCTGTCGGCCAAGAACTACGGGCGTGCCGTGTACGAGTGCCTGCGCGGCGGCCTCGATTTCACCAAGGACGACGAGAACGTCAACTCCCAGCCCTTCATGCGCTGGCGCGACCGCTTCCTGTTCGTCGCCGACGCCATCCACAACGCCGAGGCGCAGACCGGCGAGCGCAAGGGCCATTACCTCAACTGCACCGCGCCCTCGCCCGAGGAGATGTACGAGCGTGCCGAGTTCGCCAAGGAACTCGAGATGCCGATCATCATGCACGACTACCTGACCGGCGGCTTCACCGCCAATACCGGTCTGGCGCGTTGGTGCCGCAAGAACGGCGTGCTCCTGCACATCCACCGCGCGATGCACGCGGTGCTCGACCGCAACCCGCACCACGGCATCCACTTCCGGGTCCTGACCAAGGCGCTGCGCCTGTCCGGCGGCGACCACCTGCATACCGGTACCGTGGTGGGCAAGCTCGAAGGCGACCGGGCGTCCACCCTGGGTTGGATCGACCTGCTGCGCGAATCCTACATCCCCGAGGACCGCAGCCGGGGCATCTTCTTCGACCAGGACTGGGGCTCGATGCCCGGGGTATTCGCGGTGGCGTCCGGGGGCATCCACGTTTGGCACATGCCGGCGCTGGTGAACATCTTCGGCGACGACTCGGTGTTGCAGTTTGGCGGCGGCACCCTGGGCCATCCCTGGGGCAATGCGGCCGGCGCGGCGGCCAACCGGGTGGCCCTCGAGGCCTGCGTCGCGGCGCGCAACCGGGGCGTGGAGCTCGAGAAGAACGGCAAGGAAATCCTGACCAAGGCGGCGCAGAGCAGTCCCGAGCTCAAGATCGCCATGGAGACCTGGAAGGAGATCAAGTTCGAATTCGACACGGTTGACAAGCTCGACGTGCAGAACCGCTGAAGGCGGGCAGGGCGCGACCATCCATTTCATTGAGGAGCCGGCTCATGGCCAACGTGCAGGATTACAAACAATCGATCCGTTACGAAACCTTTTCGTACCTCCCCCAACTCAGCGCCGACGAAGTGCGTCAGCAGATCCAGTACATCATCAACCAGGGTTGGAACCCGTCGGTGGAGCACGTGGAGCCGGAGCGCTCCTTCAACCACTACTGGTACATGTGGAAG
>JBFZDU010000054.1:0-3450 GCA_041307205.1 Gammaproteobacteria bacterium
GCAGGTGGATGGAATTTTGCTGGATATCGGGGTGTCGTCGCCGCAACTCGATGACGCCACGCGCGGATTCAGCTTCCGCTTCGATGCGCCGCTCGACATGCGCATGGATCCGGGAAGCGGGCTGTCGGCGGCGGACTGGCTGGCGACGGCGGAAGAGGGGGAGATCAGTGAAGTCATCCGCACCTACGGGGAAGAGCGGTTTGCTAAATCGATTGCGCGCGCGATTGTTGCAGCACGGCAGGAAGAGGCCATACGCAGCACCGGGCAGCTGGCGAACCTCATCGCGGCAACAGTCAAGAAGCGCGAGCCGGGGCAACACCCGGCGACCCGCAGCTTCCAGGCTATACGGATTTATCTCAACCGCGAACTGGAAGAACTGAGCGCCGTGCTGCCGCAATGCGTTGACAAACTGAAACCCGGGGGACGACTCGCGGTCATCAGTTTTCATTCTCTCGAAGACCGTATCGTCAAACGCTTCATGCGCGACGAGGCCCTGGGTGAACAGGCGCCCCGCCGCCTGCCCATTCCGGCGGCCATGCTGAAACCGGGCCGGTTGAAACTGGTCGGTCGCGCCCAGCGTGCGACCGATGACGAAGTGGCCGCCAACCCGCGTGCGCGCAGCGCCGTGTTGCGGGTGGCCGAACGCGTGGGTGGGGCGTGAGCCGCTTGAACGTCGTACTGGTGCTGCTGCTGATAGGGTGTGCGCTGGCCCTGATCCAGTCGCAGCATCGTTCGCGTACCTATTTCGTTGAACTGGAACGCCTGAAGAAGCAGGCGCATATGCTGGACGAGCAATGGGGACAATTGCAGCTGGAGCAGAGCACCTGGGCCAATCCGGCGCGGGTCGATACGCTCGCGCGTACCCGGCTCGGCCTGATTGCACCGCCGAATGATCGCGTGCGCATCGAAACGCTGACAGCCGCACCATGAACTACCACTCGAAGAAACTGCTCAAGCTCAATCTTGCCCCCTGGCGCATGGCGACAGTGGGTGGCCTGCTGCTTGCAGGGCTGACGGTGGTGGCCGCGCGGGCGTTCTATCTGCAGGGACTCAACACCGATTACCTGCAGGGTAAGGGTGACGCCGTGGCGAATCGCAACCTGACCCTGCCGGCGCAGCGCGGCCAGGTGACTGACCGTCACGGCCAGCTGCTGGCGATCAGCACGCCGGTCGAATCCCTGTGGGCCCGTCCGGCTGAGCTCAAATTGACTGCTGCGCAGCAAGCGCAGCTGGCCAAGGTTCTCGGCGTGTCGGCATCCGATCTCTCGAAAAGAATGAAACGCAAAACCCGCGGCGAATTCAGCGTGCAGCGGCCGGTCACGCCCGAACAGGCCGTCAGGATCGCTGCCATGGGCGTGCCGGGGCTGCATCTGCGTCGCGAATTCCGTCGCTATTACCCGGCGGGCGAGGTCGCCGCGCATGTGGTGGGCTTCACCAATGTGGACGACATCGGGCAGGAAGGCGTCGAGCGTGCCTACCACGACTGGCTGGCCGGGCGCGAAGGCCAGCGCCATATCCTGCGCGACCGCCGCGGCAACACCATCCGCGATCTGGCGCCGATCAAGACCGCGCAACTCGGCGGCAATCTGGCGCTCGCCCTCGATCTCAATATCCAGTACCTGGCGCACCGGGAACTGGCGGCAGCCATCGCCAAGAACAAGGCCAAGGGCGGCAGCGTGGTGGTGCTCGACGCCAAGACCGGCGAGATCCTCGCATTGGCCAACCAGCCGATCTTCAACCCCAACAACCGCCGCAACTACCAGCCGGGGCCGATGCGCAACCGCGCGGTCATCGATACCTTCGAGCCGGGCTCCACCATCAAGCCGTTTGTCGCGGCAGCGGTGCTGGAGCGCGGTCTGCTTCACCCAGACAGTGTGATCGACACGCCGGAAACCTGGCGCGTCGGCGCCAAACTGGTGCGCGACGTTCATCCTCACCCGCAAATGACGGTGAGCGAAATCATCCAGAAATCCAGCAACGTCGGTGCCGTGAAGTTGGCCATGTCGCTGACGCCGCAGCAATACTGGGACGTGCTGCACCGGTCCGGTTTCGGCCAGTTGCCGGGCTCGGGCTTTCCCGGCGAGAGTGCCGGGCGGTTGCGCGATGCCGCCAACTGGAAACCGGTCGAACATGCCACCATGGCGTATGGCTACGGCCTGTCGGTCAGTCTTCTGCAGTTGAGCCGTGCCTACATGGCCTTTGCCAATGACGGCGAAGTCATGCCCTTGTCGTTTCTCAAGCGCGAGCCGCAGGAAATTGCGGGCGTCAGGGTGTTCTCGCCCGCCGTGGCGCGCGAGGTGCGCGCGATGATGGAATCGGTGACGCAGGAAGGCGGCACCGGCCAGCGCACACGGATACCGGGCTATCGCGTGGCCGGCAAGACCGGCACTGCGCACAAACTGGTCAACGGCCGTTACGCGCCCGACCGCTACCTATCTTCCTTCGTCGGCATGGCGCCGGCATCCAACCCGCGCCTCATCATCGGCGTAGTGATCGACGAGCCGTCCGGCGGCGTGTATTTCGGCGGCAGCGTGGCAGGCCCGGTGTTCGCCCAGGTGATGGCGGCCAGCCTGCGCCAGCTTGCCCTGCCGCCCGACGCTCCGGAAACCGCGACACGGATGACGCAGAACATGCAGCCGGCGGCGGCGCGTGCGGGGGGAGGCGTGTGATGGCGCACTCCCGCGTTCGTTCGGACTCCTTGTCCCCCGCGCTGCAGGGCGGGCTGGAATCCGTGCCGCACGTCCTGGAGCGGCTCGGCATTCGGGTGGATGCGCTGGTCAGCGACAGCCGCCGGGCCGGGCCGGGTACCGTGTTCGCCGCCTATCCCGGCGAGTCGCGCGACGGTCGCGACTTTATCCCGCAGGCCGTGGCGCAGCGAGTCGACGGCGTGCTGTGGGAGGCAGACCATTATCAGTGGGATCCCGCCCTGGGCGTACCGAACGCCGGCGTGGCAGGCCTCAAGACCCGCATCGGTGAAATCGCCGCGCAGGTGTACGGCGAGCCGTCGCGCGCGCTGCACATGGTCGGTGTCACCGGCACCAATGGCAAAACCTCGGTTGCCCACTGGCTCGCACAGGCCCTCACTGCGCTGGGGCGCAAGACTGCCGTGGTTGGCACCGTCGGCAACGGTTTCCCCGATGCGCTCACCCCCGCACTCAATACCACGCCCGACGCCATCGAACTGCAGCAGCGTCTCGCACAGTACCGGCAGCAGGGCGCGGTCGCGTGCGCGATGGAAGTGTCCTCGCATGGCCTCGTCCAGGGCCGCGTCAACGGTACCTGCTTCAATGTCGCGGTCCTCACCAACCTGTCGCGCGATCATCTCGATTACCACGGCGACATGGACAGCTATGGGGCGGCCAAGGCCCGGCTGTTCGACTGGCCCGGGCTGGAATGGGCGATCGTGAATACCGACGACACCTTCGGCCAGCAACTGGAAGCTGCCGCACG
>JBFZDU010000055.1:0-3508 GCA_041307205.1 Gammaproteobacteria bacterium
GGGGGCGCCACCGAAGCGCTTTCCTACGAGGCTTACGTAGACAGCAAAACGGGACGCACCCCGGCCGTGTTCGTGGGCGGCAACGACGGCATGCTGCATGCCTTCCGGGCGGACGCTGATAATGATGCGTCGGGCGTCGAACTGTTTGCCTATGTGCCGAACGGTGTGTATGAAAACCTCAGCAAGCTGACCGCTCCAGGCTATGTACATGAATATTATGTGGATGGGGGCCCGACGGTTGGCGACGCCTATCTGTCGAGCGGTTGGGCCACGGTGCTGGTAGGCGGCCTCGGCGGCGGCGGAAAATCGGTCTATGCCCTGAATGTAAGCAATGTGGCCAGCCCGTCAGCCGGCATGGTGATGTGGGAGTACACGGAAACGGACCTGGGCCTGACCTACAGCAAACCCCAGATTGCCCGCCTGAACAACGGAGAGTGGGCAGCCGTGTTCGGCAATGGATACAACAGCGCGAATGAACGCGCGTATCTGTACGTGGTGAATCTCCAGACTGGAGCGCTGATTGCAAAGATTGAGGCTGGCAGTGCTACGGCGAATGGCCTGTCGACCCCCACGCTTCATGATGCCGACGGCGACATGATCATGGATTACGCATACGCGGGCGACCTGCAGGGCAATCTTTGGAAGTTCGATCTGAACACGTTCGATGATCAGACGACGCCTCTGTTCGTTGCGCGCAATGCCAGTGATCATGTTCAGCCGATTACGGCCCAGCCCACCATTGGCGGTCATCCCGATGGCGGTGTGATGGTGTATTTCGGCACCGGCCAATACCTGCAGAATACGGACGTGTTCAACACGAATGTCCAGACTTTCTATGGCATCAGGGACAACGGTGCAGCGATCCTGACGACCGATCGCAGCGAGTTGCAGGTGCAGACGATCGAGGCCCAGACAGACGAGTTTGGTGAGGAGCTACGGGAAACCTCAGACAATTCGGTTGACTGGATGGAAAAGGTTGGCTGGTATATGGACCTCGACCAGCCCAGTCCGGTGGGTGAGCGTGTCGTGACCCAGGCTCTGTTGCGCTATGGCCGTGTGATCTTCCTGACACTGATTCCTTCCACTGATAGCTGCAACTCGGGCGGGGTGAGTTGGCTGATGGAGCTGGATGCGATTACAGGTGGCCAGACGGCGGCTTCCAGCTTCGACTTCAATAATGACGGCCAATTCGACAGCGGCGACGTCCTTGACAGCGGTGAGGTGGCCAGCGGCATCAAGACATCGGTCGGCATCACCAAGCCGCCTGCCTGGTTCGAGGGGCCGGACGGCAAGGACTTCAAGGTGATGACCGGTACGACCGGGGGTATCCAGTCACTGGGCAACAAGGGTGACCCCACCGTGCCCCCAGGCAGCAGTTCGCTCAGACGCACCTATTGGCGGCAAATTCAGTAAAAACTTGGGAGACATTCAATGAGCACGGATACAAGACAAAGCGGATTCACACTGATCGAAGTCATGATAGTCGTGGCTATCGTTGGAATACTCGCTTCGATCGCGTATCCGAGCTACATGAAATATGTGCGTAATGCCAACCGGGCCGATGCGCAGGCGCTCATGCTGGAGAATGCGCAGTACATGGAACGTCGTTTCACGACCTGCGGCTCCTATGCGGCAGTCGGCGGGGCCGCCGCGCCGTGCAATGCCGCGGCGGATTTGCCCAAGGATCAATCCCCTGAAAACGGCACGGCCAGGTATTCAGTTACGCTGACCGAAGCGACTGCTACGGCTTTTACCATCCAGGCCGCGCCCGCGGGGAGTTACGCAGACGCCCTGTGCGGCACGATGACCATTACACAGACCGGGGCAAAAACAGAAACCGGCGCGGGTTCGCTTGGCGATTGCTGGAAAAGCTGATTAGCTGCCCAATCCCCTGGGTAAAGCGAAGGAAACCTTCTCCAGGGCACCCTCGAGGTTTTCAACTGTCCCGACGCCGAGTTGCTTCAAGCGTTCGATTACTGCGCATACCAGAACTTCCGGAGCAGACGCGCCAGCCGTGAGGCCGATCCGGTTTTTTCCGGCCACCCACTCCGGAACAATTTCCTCTGCGCTGTCCACCATATAGGCAGGCACTCCCAGATTCTCGGCGACTTCGCGCAGCCGATTGGAGTTGGAACTGGTCGGCGACCCCACCACAATCACCACGTCGCACTGCGGCGCCAGCACCTTGACGGCATCCTGGCGGTTTTGCGTGGCGTAGCAGATGTCGTCCTTTTTCGGCCCGACTGTGTTGGGGAAGCGGGCGCGCAGGGCGTCGACCACGCGTGCGGCGTCGTCGACCGACAGTGTGGTCTGGGTGACGTAGGCGAGCTTGTCGGGGTCGGCCACCTGCAGGCGGGCAACGTCTTCCGGCGTCTCGACCAGATACATACCCCCCTTTGACTGGCCCAGGGTGCCCTCGACTTCTGGGTGGCCCTTGTGGCCGATCATCACGATTTCCAGTCCCTTGTCGCGCATCTTGCTGACTTCGACGTGCACCTTGGTGACCAGCGGGCAGGTGGCGTCGAATACGTTGAGGCCACGCGCTTCGGCCTCGGCACGCACCGCCTGCGACACGCCATGTGCGCTGAAGATGACGGTGGCGCCGGCGGGGACTTCCGCGAGTTCCTCGACGAAGATCGCGCCCTTGGCCTTGAGGTCGTTGACGACATAGGTGTTGTGGACGACTTCATGGCGCACGTAGATCGGCGCGCCGTATTTTTCCAGTGCGCGCTCGACGATGGCGATGGCACGGTCGACCCCGGCACAGAAGCCGCGGGGATTGGCAAGAAGAATGGTCGGTGTCATGCGGCGTTCAGGTGTCACGGGATGCAGTCATTAATCGGTGTGGGCCTAGCGTTTTCCACCTCTCCCGCCTGCGGGAGAGGGTTGGGGATAACCATCGACTTGCCCGCTTGCGGGCTTAGTCGAATGGCTAGAGGCTTCACCAGAGGGAAGAATCCGCTCCACCTCGACTTCGAATTCGATGAACAGACCCGCGAGCGGATGGTTGAAGTCGACCTTCACGGCGTCCTCGTCGATTTCGAGAACATGCCCGGCCAGCGTCTGGCCGTTGGGCATGGCAAATTCGACCAGCTGGTCGATGCCAAATTCCACGTCGGCAGGCAGATCGGATTTGGGCAGGGTCTGGATCAGTTCGGGCAGCATTTCGCCGAACGCCTGCCAGGGTTCGAGCAGGAACACGTGGCGTTCGCCGGGGACGAGATCGATCAGCCACTGCTCGAGCATCGGCGCCAGGGTGCCGTCGCCCAGGGTGACGGTCTCCGCCTCGGCATCGTCGAAATTGGAAACGAGATCGTCGCCGCCGCGCGGACGCAGCGCGTAGCGAAGCAGCAGGGTATCGCCCGGGGCGACGGTGCGGGTCGTCATGACGCTTTCGGCGCGGCAGGCTTGCCGCGCAGGCTGTCCCAGATCAGCAGAGCGGCGCCGATGCTGATAGCGGTGTCCGCCACATTGAACGCAGGCCACGCAAAGCCCCGGTAGTGGAAAT
>JBFZDU010000056.1:0-12809 GCA_041307205.1 Gammaproteobacteria bacterium
CGCTGCCGGCCCCGAGCTTTCCGCCGGAACTGCCCATTACGGAGCGGTTGGACGAAATTCGCACCCTGATTGAACGCCACCAGGTCGTGGTGCTGTGCGGCGAGACCGGTTCGGGTAAGTCCACCCAGCTGCCGAAGCTCTGTCTGGCACTCGGCCGCGGCGTGTACGGCCGCATCGGCCATACCCAGCCGCGGCGCATCGCCGCGCGCAGCCTCGCGAACCGCATCGCCAGCGAGCTGGGGCAGGGGCTGGGGCAGAGCGTCGGCTACAAGGTGCGATTCCACGACCAGGTCGGCGAACACAGCCAGGTCAAGCTGATGACCGACGGTATTCTGCTGGCCGAGATCCAGCAGGATCGCTTCCTCAGCGAGTACGACACGCTGATCATCGACGAGGCGCACGAGCGCAGCCTCAACATCGACTTCCTGCTCGGTTACCTCAAGCAGCTGTTGCCGCGGCGTCCCGACCTCAAGCTCATCATCACCTCGGCGACCATAGATCCGGAGCGCTTTTCCCGACACTTCGACGGCGCACCCATCATCGAGGTGTCGGGTCGTACCTATCCGGTCGAGGTGCACTACCGGCCGCCCGCGGACGAGACCGGCACCGAGCGCGACGACCCGCTGCAGCAGGCCATAGTGGACGCGGTCGACGAGCTGTCGCGGATCAGCCGCGGTGACATCCTGGTGTTCCTCTCCGGCGAGCGCGAGATTCGCGAAACCGCAGAGACGCTGCGCAAGCACCGGCTGCAGGCCACCGAGGTCCTGCCGCTGTATGCCCGCCTGGGGACCGGCGAACAGGCACGTATCTTTCAGCCCGCCGGCCAGCGCCGCATCGTGCTCGCGACCAACGTGGCCGAGACCTCGCTGACCGTTCCCGGCATCCGCTACGTCATCGACGCCGGCTACGCACGCATCAGCCGCTACAGCCACCGCAGCAAGATCCAGCGCCTGCCGGTGGAGCGCATCTCCCGGGCCAGCGCCGAACAGCGCAAGGGCCGCTGCGGCCGCGTCGCGGCCGGGGTGTGCCTCCGCCTGTACGCGGAGGACGATTTCGCCGGCCGGCCGCAGTTCACCGAACCCGAGATCCTGCGCACCAACCTGGCAGCGGTCATCCTGCAGATGAAGGTGCTGGGCTTCGGCGATATCGAGGACTTTCCCTTCCTGGAACCGCCGGACAGCCTGCAGATCAAGGACGGCTACCGCGTGCTGGAGGAACTCGGCGCGGTCGACGGCTTGCGCCAGGTCACCCAAATCGGCCGCAAGTTGGCCCGACTGCCGGTGGATCCGCGCGTCGGCCGCATGCTGCTCGAAGCCGCCCACACGCACTGCCTGCGCGAGCTGCTGGTGATCGCGGCGGCCCTGTCGGTGCAGGATCCGCGCGACCGGCCGCTCGACAAGCAGCAGGCCGCCGACGAGGCGCACGCCGAGTTCAAGGACGAGGACTCGGACTTTCTCGGCTACCTCAAGTTGTGGCACTACCTGGAGGAGCAGCGCCGGCATCTCTCGGCGCGCAAATTCCGCGAGCTGTGCCGCGCGCGCTTCCTGTCCTGGACCCGGGTGCAGGAGTGGCACGACATCCACCGCCAGCTGCGTACCCAGCTCCATGAGATGGGCTACCGCGACAACGAGGTCGATCCCGGCTACGAAACCATCCACAAGGCGCTGCTGTCCGGCCTGCTCAGCCATATCGGCTTTCGCCCCGAGGGCCGCGACCACGAGTACCTGGGCGCGCGCAACAGCCGCTTCGCGATCTTCCCCGGCTCCGGCCTGTTCGAGAAAAAACCCAAGTGGGTAGCGGCGGCGGAGCTGGTCGAGACCACCCGCCTGTACGCGCGTACGCTCGCCCGCATTCAGCCTGAATGGGTCGAGGCCCTGGCCGGGCACCTGGTCAAACGCAGTTATTCCGAGCCGCACTGGCAGGGGCGGCGCGGCCAGGTCGGCGCCTACGAGAAAGTGACCCTGTACGGCCTGACCCTGGTCGCCCGACGGCGGGTTAACTACGGACCGATCGACCCGGTGCTGGCGCGCGAGCTGTTCATCCGCCAGGGCCTGGTGGATGGCGATTTCGAGACCCGTGCGCCCTTCTGGCGCCACAACCGCGAGCTGGTCGCGGAGGTGCAGGCCCTGGAGGCCAAGTCACGGCGGCGCGACCTGCTGGTAGACGATGAGGCCATCTACGCCTTCTACGACAAACGCGTGCCGGACGGCATCTATTCCAAGCCTCTGTTCGAGCAATGGCTGCGCCAGGCTACCCGGGGCCAGCCGCGTTTTCTGCACCTGCGCCTGAGCGACCTGCTGCGCCGCCCCGTGGACGAGCTGAGCGGCGCGGCCTTTCCGGATGAACTGGACCTGGACGGCATGCGGTTGCCGCTGGAGTACCACTTCGCGCCCGGCGAGGAGGCGGACGGCGTCACCCTGGTGGTCCCCGCCGCGGTGCTGCGCCAGGTCACCCCGGGGCGCGCCGACTGGCTGGTGCCGGGGTTGCTGCGCGAGAAGGTGATCGCATTGATCAAGAGCCTGCCCAAGGTCCTGCGCCGCCATTTCGTGCCAGTGCCCGACTATGCCGACCAGTGCCTGGCGGCCCTGGCGCCGTCGGACACGCCGCTGATCCAGGCCCTGGGTGCCGAGCTCAAACGCCGCAGCGGCGTGCATGTGCCCGAGGACGCCTGGGACCCGGGGGTGCTGCCGCCGCACCTGCGGTTGCGCGTGCGGGTGATCGACGCCGCGGGTGCGACCCTGGGGGCGGGTCGCGACCTGCCGCAACTGCGCAGCCGCTATGCCGCGGCCGGTACGGCGCTGTCCCAGGCCTTGCCACGCACCGGACTCGAACGCGAGGGGCTCACCGACTGGGACTTCGGCGACCTCCCTGCGAGCGTCGATACCGAAGGCGGTGGCATCCGGCTGCGTGGCTTTCCGGCGTTGGTCGACTGCGGCGACAGCGTCGCCCTGCGGGTGCTGGACGCCGAGCCCACGGCCCGGCTTACGCACCATGCCGGCTTGCGTCGACTGGTCATGCTCAAGCTGGCGCGTGACATCCGCTACCTGCGGCGCAACCTGCCGGGCCTGGGGTCGATGCGGCTGCAGTACGCCAAGGCGGCGGCCGCGCCGGCGGGGCTGCAGCTCGACCCGCGGCACGATATCGAGGACGAACTGGTCAGCCTGAGCGTCGACCTGACGTTCCTCGAAGGCCGACCCGAGATCCGCTCCCGCAGCGAGTTCGAGGCGCGCATCGCCAGCTGCAAGCTCGAGTTGCTGAGCCGTGCCGACCTGGCCTGCCGACTGGTGAACGAGATCCTTGGCCTGTACCAGGTGGCGCGCAAGACGCTTGCCGGCATCACCCAGATCAACTGGCTGGCCTCGGTACAGGACATGCGCGGCCAGCTCGACGGCCTGGTCTACCGGGGATTTTTGCAGCACACGCCCTGGGCCCAGCTGCAACATTTCCCGCGCTACCTGCAGGCCCTGCAGCTGCGCCTCGACAAGCTGCCGCACGCCGCGGCCCGCGATCAGCAGTGGTTGCGCGAGCTGCAGCCGCTGCAGGAGAACTGGACGGCCCGCGAGCGCCAGGCGCGCGAACGCGGCGCCGAGGATCCGCGTCTCGACGAGATCCGTTGGATGCTCGAAGAACTGCGGGTGTCGCTGTTCGCCCAGGAGTTGGGCACGGCCTACCCGGTGTCCGCGAAGCGCATCGCCAGGCGCTGGCAGGAGTTGGGGTTGTGAGTTTCGGGCGCTGGAACTACCGAGGTGTCGAGCCCGCCCAACCACAGGTTGATCCCGACCCGGGGCGCGGCCGGTCGGTAGCCGGGGCGCCCGCGCCCGCTGCCCCGCTGTAGAATAGTCACGCCGCCGGCCGGGCGCCGGCTGATCCATCGAATCCAACGACAGGCGAACCCATGCGTGAATGTCACTGCGGCTCCGGCCGGCCTTTCGAAACTTGCTGCGCGCCCGTGCTGAGCGGTGCGCAGCCCGCCGTCACCGCCGAGGCCTTGATGCGCGCCCGCTACAGCGCCTACGTCGAGCACCGGATCGATTTCCTGGGCGAGAGCCTGCATCCCGAGCACCGCGGCGACTGGGATCGCGACGCGACCGAGCGCTGGGCCAGGAACGCCGACTGGGTGGGGCTGGAGATCCGCGCGGTCGAGGCGGGCGGCGCGCAGGACGCGGCGGGGACCGTAGAGTTCGTTGCGGCCTTCAAGCAGAAGGGCCAGCTCAAGCGCCACCATGAGGTCAGCCGCTTCGCGCGGGCCGACGGGCGCTGGTACTACGTTGAGGGTGATCTGCCCAAGCCGGTCACCCAGCGCAATCCACTCAAGGTCGGCCGTAACGACCCCTGTCCCTGCGGCAGTGGCAAGAAACACAAGAAGTGCTGCGGTGCCGCCTGAACTTTATGCGGCGCCGGCCAATTGTCCCTCACCCCGACCCTCTCCCAGAGGGGGAGGGGGGCAGTGCTTCGCGACTTCCAAGCTAAAGATGCCCGGCGCAGCGCCGCCAACCAGACAGTCGCGGGGTCGTGGCTTAGAATGGCCCGTGGCGCCCGGTAATCCCGATGAGGACGGACCGTGAAACTCAGTGTGTGGGCGATGTGCGCAGTGGCCTTGACGGGGTCGGGTGCGACGCTGGCCGATGTCTACCAGTACCGCGACAGCTTCGGTCATGTCTATCTGACCGACCGCCCCATGTCCGGCGCCTACAAGCTGGTCAAGGTGACCCGCCTCCCCGGTGGCAGCAGCAGGCCGCCGCCGCTGGCCAAACCGGCCTTGGTGGACCTGCAACGCCGCCGTCTGGCGGTAGAGCCGGTGGTGGCGGCGGTGGCCAAGGACACGCGACTGCGGCCCGAACTGCTGCACGCGGTGATCCGTGCCGAGTCCGCCTATGATCCGCAGGCGGTGTCGTCCAAGGGTGCCGCGGGGCTGATGCAGCTGATGCCGGGCACGGCCGAGCGTTATGGGGTGCAGGACCGGCATGACCCGCAACAGAACGTGCGCGGCGGCGCCAGCTATCTGCGCGACCTGCTGAGCATGTTCGACAACGACCTGCGCCTGGCGTTGGCCGCCTACAACGCCGGCGAGAATGCCGTGATCAAGTACGGGCGGCAGATCCCGCCCTATCCCGAAACCCAACACTATGTCGAGAAGGTCATGGCCTTCCTGGCCCAGCCTGCTGCGCCGTCAAACCCCGGCCGCCTCGCCCAGAACTGACCCGGCGGCGGCGCTCAACCCACCGCCAGCCAGTCCCTGCCGCGTCGATAACCCAGCCCCGCGAGGTCGGCGGCGATGTCGTCCCGCGCCCCGTGATTGGTGACATAGACCAGCACGAAGGGGCGCGGGCGCCGATCCAGCCAGCCCGGGCCGTGGACGGGTACGCCGGCCAGGCGATTGCCGATCTTGCGCGGGTCGATGTCGATCCAGGCCTGCGGGCGGAAGCCCTGGGTCAGCAGCAAGGCGCAGCGCTGGCGGGTCCGGCGGCCCGCACCCCAGATGACCAGCTCGCCGGCGCGCGCCAGCAGGCGCGGGTCGCGGGCCAGGTAATCGGCCCGCAGCCGGTCGAAGGCCCCGCGCGCGCAGCGGGGATCAGTGCGCGAGGTGCGGTGCGGGTAATCACGCCAGTCGAGCAGCACCTCCGCCAGCTTGGCCATGCGGTGACCGTGCTGATGCAGCCGCAGCCACAGCTCGTAGTCCTCGGGGAACAGCCCCTGCCGGTAGCCGCCGGAGGCCAGCACCGCGGTGCGCCGGAAGGCCGCGCTGGGGTGGGCCAGCGGCGCCTCGACATAGATCTCCTCGGCCAGGTCCTGCGCGCTGAGGCAGGCATTCTGCCAGCGGACATACTCGCGCAGGCCGGCCTGGACCTGGTCTTCGGGGAACACCTGCACGCGGCCCGCCGACAGGGTCAGGGCCGGATCGCCGTCGAGGTGCCAGAGGTGCCGTGCCAGGCGCGCCGGGCGCATTCGGTCGTCCGCGTCCATGCGCACCACGATGTCGCCGCGGCAGCCCTGCAGCCCATGATTGAGTGCCGCCACCAGGCCCTGGCCCGGGTTGGCGAGGCAGCGGATACGCCGGTCGACGGCAGCATGTTCGCGCAGCAGGCGCGGTGAGGCGTCCGTGGAGTGATCGTCCACCGCCACCAGCTCGTAGTCGCTGCAGGTCTGCCCGGCGATACTCGCGAGGCACTCCTCCAGCGTGGACGCCGCATTGCGGTACGGCAACAGGATGCTGATCCGGGTCACATTCGGGATGCCTTGCCCGCCGGGCTATAATCGCGGCCCCGACTGTACGCCGTAGAGCGACTGGATGACGACCCCGAGCCGCCGCAAACCCCGCTGGGTGGGCTGGCTGCGCGATCTGGCGCTGCTGCTCCTGGTGCTGACCGCAATCCACTGGTGGCAGACGCGCGACGTCGCCAGCGGCCCGGCGCCCTTGCTTGCGGGTCAGCTGCTGGATGGTCGCCCGGTCGCGTTGGCCGACTATCGTGGCCGGCCCCTGCTGGTCCATTTCTGGGCGACCTGGTGCCCGGTGTGCCGACTCGAACAGGGCAGCATCGCAGCCCTGGCCCAGGACTACCCGGTGCTGACGGTGGCGACCGGCTCGGGGAGCGGCGAGGAAGTCGCCGCTTACCTGGCCGAGGCGGGCCTGGATTTCCCGGTGTTGCTGGACGAGTCCGGTGCGCTCGGCCAGGCCTGGGGCGTGCGCGGGGTGCCGGCGAGTTTTGTGATCGACGCCGAGGGCCGCATTGCCCATGTGGCCGTGGGCTACACAACGGGCCTGGGATTGCGCGCGCGGCTGTGGCTGGCGGGGCGCTAGTCCGCAAATCCCGCCGGGATCCGGAATTTTGGATTGTTCCAAGAACCGGATAGAACACACCGTCGATCGGGCAACACCGGCCGATTGCAGGCGAACCCGCCAGGGTCGTTGAACAAATTGTCGCTCTGCGGTTCGCCCGGTGAGATTGGCGGGCTAATCTTCGCCCACCACCCGTTCGTCGCGCGGTGCACTGAGCAGTTTCTCGGCCTCGACCTGGTTCTTGGCGAAGATCATCCGCACGTCCTCAGCGCTGCCGGTCGCCAGCGCGGCGCGGCGTTCGCGCGCCAATGCCCGCGCCGACTTGTAGTCGGTGAAGGTCTGCAGGTGCGTCAGGTTCTTTTTGCCGGTGGCGGCGATGCTGATGTGGTAGACGAAATAAGGCATGGGGCAGGGCTCTCGACTTCGGATGCGCGAAAGATAACATGAGCCGCTGCTGATGTTGGCCTCTGGCCCGTGGCGGCAGCGCCTTGAAGCTACCGCACCCCGGTGGCCGGCAGGTTGCTCAGGTGGACGGTCAACTGGTGGACGCGCTGGCGCAGCAGTTCGGTTTTGGCGCCCGCGGCAAGCGGCGCCCCCAGGCCGTCGGTCCGCTGGGCGAAGGTCGCGTCGATCAGCCGGAACTCGCGGTCGCGGAATGCCTCCCAGGCGGTCTGCGCGGCCGCGAACTCGGCGCGGCTCCCGTTTGGCAGGCGCGCCAGCAGGGCGTTGCGGCGCTGGTCCAGCAGTGCCTCCCAGGCGCTGCGGGCCTGCACTTCGCAGGCAGCCAGTGCGCCGGGGCCGGTGGCGCCGGCCACACAGGCGTGGGTGGCCTGTTCGATAGCCGGGTCGGCCGCCAGACCGGGTGCCCACGTCATGAGCAGCAGGGTGATTTTGCCTACACTGCGCGACTTGGGTAGGCTGTGGCATTGGTTGCGCACCGCCCAGGGGGGCAGATGGATAGCATCTTGGCCAAGGCCGAACATTTCGGCGATCGCATCGTCGCGGCATTCCACCTGTTCGGCCTGTTCGTGATCGGCGCCGCCATCGTGTGGGCTTCCTGGGCGGAACTGGTCGAGATCATCGGCCACGGCGGTCCGCGGATCAAGGATATCCTGCTACTGTTCATCTACCTCGAACTGGGGGCCATGGTGGGCATCTACTTCAAGACCCACCACCTGCCGGTGCGTTTTCTGCTCTATATCGCGATCACGGCCTTGACTCGCGTCCTGGCCATCGATGTCAAGGAGATGAGCGACATCCACATGCTGACCATCACTGGGGCGATCCTGATTTTGTCGCTGGCCGTGGTGGCCTTGCGCTTCGCCTCGTACAAGTACCCGAGCAAAGAGACAGCGGATTCCTGAATGACCATGAGCGAGTTTCCGGTCATCCGCCGCGCCATCCCCAAGCGCCGCTACCAGGTCGGCGATTACGCCGTGACCCTGCTTGGCGAGATCGAGAGCGGGGACGGCGTGGCCTACACCCACATTTTGGCGTTCGTGCGCGAGGGTGAGGGTCGGCCGACGCTGTTCGTGTGTGCCGAGCCGGCGCCGCCCGCCGAGCGCGGCGGCGGTTCGCATCGGCTGCGGGTGGTGAATCGCGCCATGTCCGAAGTGCTGGATACCGCCGACGCCTGGGGCGATCTGGAACGCTTCGCGGAGGAAGCGCTGCGGGTCGGGATGCAGGCGCTCGGGCTGGCCGGCGAGGCCCCGTACCGGCTCGGTTGAGCGACGTCGTCAGCTGCTACGGCGCTGTGCCAGCAGGGTGGTCATGTGCAACCAGTGCGGTAGGTCCTGCAAGGGCTCGCCGCGGCACATCAAGAGCAGTCCTTCGAGCAGGTCGCGCTTGTCCCAGGTCGGCCACAGCAGCCTCTCCAATTGTTCACGGCGGATCGCGGGCAGGCGCACGAATCGGATCGCGCTCCCGCCCGAGGTGACTCGCACCACGGCCGCCTCGACCTGGATCTCGATTGCACGGCAGGCGAGGGTCAGGCGCAGCGCCTCGCCCCCCCGCCAACTGGGGTTGCCGAGCACGAAGGCACCGCCAACCCCCGCGTCGCGGGTCTGACCGCGGTACGGGACCTGGCCATGGCGCGAATCCCCGGCTATCTGCAACCGACAGGATGTCCTCGGGTGGGCTCTCCGTTCCATTCCGTCCTCCTCGGTGAGTCGTTGTTGTTTTTTTACAGCTTGGCTATCGACACTATAGGCCCCACAGGGCAGGGGTAAAGGGCGGGACATCCCCTATCCACCGGGAGAGTCTGCCGGGTCCTGTGCCTATGACAGCCAGCGCAGGATGCGGTGCTCCAGCCAATACTCGGCCCGTGCCGGCCAGCGCCCGGCGATGAAGCCGACGTGGCCGCCCCGGGCGGCCAGTTCCAGTTCCACGCTCTCGGCCAGTTCGTGCGCGCCCGGCACTGTGTGCGGATACATAAAGGGGTCGTCAGCGGCGTGCAGCAGCAGGGTCGGTACACGGATCAGTGCCAGGTACTGCCGGGAGCTCGCCCGGCGGTAATAGTCGTCGACGCCGCTGAAGCCGTGCAGCGGGGCGGTGACCTGGTCGTCGAAGCGGCGGAAACTGCGCAGGGTACCGACATCCACCTGCAGCGGGCATGCCAGGTTGCGGAACTTGGCGCGGAACTTGGCCTGCAGTTTGCCGATAAGGTGGCGCTCGTAGACGCGCGAAAAACCCTGCCGCAGTCGCAGCGCCGCGTCGTTGAGCACGAAGGGCACCGATACGGCCACGGCCCGCTCCACCGGGGCCAGCGAGCCCTGCTCGCCCAGCCATTTCAACAACACGTTGCCGCCCAGCGAGAAACCGACCGCGGCGTAGGGGTAACGGCCGCAGCTGGCGCGGATGTGCTCCGCCACCGCCTGTACGTCGCCGGTATCACCACTGTGATAGCTGCGCGGCAGCCGATTGGGTTCGCCGCTGCAGCCACGGAAATGCACCAGGCAGGCCCGATAGCCGGACCGCGCCAGGGTGTCGAGCAGACCGGCGGCATAGTGCGAGTGCAGGCTGCCCTCGAGCCCGTGCAGCACCAGCACCACCGGCCCGGTGGCGGGGCCGGTCCAGCTCAGGTCGAGGAAATCGCCATCGGTAAGCTCCAGCCGCTCGCGCTGCAGCGCCAGCCGCGGCCGGCGCCGCAGCAGCGTCGGCCACAGGGTTTGCAGGTGCGGTCCCGGCAGCCACCAGGCGGGGCGAAACTCGGCCCGGCGCACCGGCATCGCCTACCTCGATTGTTCCTGGTGGCGGTAAAGGCTGGCGTAAAGGCCATCGCCCGCGATCAGGTCTTCGTGGCGGCCCTGTTCGACGATCCGGCCGTCCTCGAACACCAGCACCCGGTCGGCCTGACGCACGGCGCTGAGGCGATGCGCCACGATCAGCGTGGTGCGATCCTTGAGGAACGCCTGCAGGGCGGCGTGCAACTGGCTCTCGGTGGTGGTGTCCAGCGCCGATGTCGCTTCGTCGAGTATCACCACCTTGGGCTGGGTGAGCACCATGCGGGCCACCGCCAGGCGCTGCCGCTGGCCGCCCGAGAGACGCACGCCGTCGCGCCCGATCAGGGTGTTCAGGCCGTGCTCCATGCCCCGCACCGTCGCCGCCAGCTGCGCGATCTCCAGGGCCTGCCACAGCCGGTCCTCGGGGTGGTCGCGGCCGAGGGTCAGGTTCATGCGCACCGTGTCGTTGAGCAGCGCCGGGTGTTGCAGCACCGTGGCGACATGGTCGCGCACCACGTCCAGCCCGATCCGCGCCACCGGCACGCCGTCGAAGCGCACCTCGCCGGAACTGGGCAGGTACAGACCGAGCAGAATCTGCACCAGGGTGGTCTTGCCGCCGCCGCTGGCGCCCACCAGGGCGACCTTCTCGCCAGCGGCGATGTCCAGGCTGACATGGTCGAGCACCGGCGGCCCGTCGCCGTAGCTGAAGCACAGGTCGCGCAGCTGGATGGACGTGGTGAGTTTGCCCGCGAACGGGTCCTGACGGTGGGGATACTGCGGCTCGAGGCCGACGTCCATCAGGTCGTTGATGCGGGCGAGCGCGGCGCGGGCGCCGTGGTAGGCGTACTGGATGCCTAGGATTTCCTGCACCGGCCCCATCATGAACCACAGGTAGGCGAACACCGCCAGCATCTCGCCGATGCTCAGGCCCGAGTACAGGACCATCAACATGGACAGGGCGCGGAACACGTCGAAGCCGAACAGGAACACCACGAACGACAGCCGGTTGGCGGCGTCGCTCTGCCAGGCAAAGGCCGCGGAGTGGGCGCGCACCAGGCCGGCGCGCTCGACGATGCGCCCGATGTAGTGGCGCTCGCGGTTGCTGGCGCGGATCTGCTGGATCGCGTCCAGGGTCTCGGCCAGGGACTCCTGGAAGGCCTGGTAGGCCTTGTTCTCGTGCGCCTTGAGTTTCTTCACCCGGCGGCCGAACACGGTCGTTACGTAGATCACCAGGGGGTTCAGCAGCAGGATGAACAGCGCCAGCTGCCAATGCATCCACAGCAGCACCACCGCCGTGCCCAGGATGCTCAACAGGGCGACGATGAACTTGCTGGTGGTGTTGCTCACGAACTGGTCGATGGTGTCCAGGTCCGTGACCAGGTGCGAGGCGACGGTACTGGAGCCGAGGGTCTCGTACTCGGCCATCGAGAAGCGTTCGAGGCGCCGCAACAGGTCGCGGCGGATGCGGAAGATGACGTCTTTGGACACCCGCGTGAACTCGCGCACCTGCCACACGCCGAACACCAGGTTGAACAGGCGCAGCACCAGGGTCAACAGCAGAATGGCCAGGATGTACAGCACCGGGCCGTGCCAGTCGGGCGGGAACACCTGGTTCATCCAGGCCACGGCGGTGCCCGGCTGGCCGAGCAGCACCTCGTCCACCAGCAGCGGGATCAGCAGCGGGACCGGCACCGCCATTACCGCGCCGAGGATGGCCACCAGGTTGGCCGCGATCAGTTCGCGGCGGTGGGAGAGCACCATGCGGGTCACTTCGCGCCAGGAATAGGCCCGGCTGCGGACCGGCTCCACGGGGGCGGTGGCGTTGGCGCTGCTGCGGACGGCGTCCATGGCCGCAGTCTACCAGAGGGATTCCGCCTGCCGGTTGTAGCGGATCCTGGGCTCGCTTACCCTGTGCGGGTTATGTGCTCGGGCTGTGCGGATCATGCTGCGTAAGTACCTGTGGTGGCCACTTTGCGTACTGGGACTGTGTTTGTCGACGGCGCACGCCGAGGTCGTGCTCGAGGGCGAGTTCATCCAGGGCGGACTGGTGGTCGGGCAGGTGCCGGCGGGCAGTCGGGTGGTGCACGACGGGCGGGTGGTGCGGGTCGGCCCGGACGGGCATTTCATCCTGGGCTTCGACCGCGATGCGCCGGTCGAATCACAATTGGTGGTGGCCCTGCCGGACGGCGCCGAGGTGCAGCGCCGGCTCCAGGTGCAGGCCCGCGACTACGACATTCAGCGCATCGACGGCCTGCCCGAGCGCAAGGTGACCCCGAAACCGGAGGACCTGGCCCGGATCCGCGCGGATTCAGCCGCGGTCGGCCAGGCACGCCGGCGCGACGATGCGCGCACCGATTTCCTGAGCGGCTGGCGGTGGCCGGTGATCGGGCGGGTCAGCGGGATCTACGGCAGCCAGCGGATCCTCAACGGCGAAGCCAAGCGGCCCCACTTCGGGGTGGACATCGCGGCACCCGAGGGTACGCCGGTGTACGCCCCGGCCGACGGAATCGTCAGCTTGCTGCACCCGGACATGTTCTACTCCGGGGTGACCTTGCTGCTCGACCACGGCCACGGGCTGTCCACCTCCTATCTGCACCTCAAGCGGGCCCTGGTGCAGGCGGGTGAGAGCGTGCGCCAGGGGCAGGTGATCGGCGAGGTCGGTGCCACCGGCCGCGCCACCGGGCCGCATCTGCATTGGGGAATGAACCTGTTTCGCACCCGCCTGGACCCCGGCCTGCTGGTCGGGCCCATGCCGGAACCGGGGCAGGCCGGTTGACGCCGGGGCTTGCAGGCGCGCCGTCGGAAAATAT
>JBFZDU010000057.1:0-2746 GCA_041307205.1 Gammaproteobacteria bacterium
TGCTCTTCCGATCTCGTCGGCGAGACCGACAGCGATCTGCTGGCCCGGCAGGTGATGGATACCGTCATCGGCAATCTCGCCCGGGCGGCGCGGAAGCTTGCTGCGTATTCCATCCCCATTCGGCCACCCCTTCCACGGGCATTCGGCCACTGATTCCATGCTGATTCGGCCACCCGTTCCGCGGCGATTCGGCCACTGATTCCCCGGCCATTCGGCCACCCCCGGGCAGGGGGCGACGCAGGACCACGATCCACTAGGATCGGCCCCTTTTTCGAAGCGAGGGGTCGAGATGGAGCGGTTGTCCATGCGTAAGATTCGTGAGTATTTGCGCCTGCGGTTCGAGGCCGGTTTGTCGCACCGGCAGATCGCGGCGAGCCTGCAGGTGTCGCGCAGCAGCGTTGGGGAGTACGAGCGGCGCTTTGCCGCCTCGGGGCTGAGTTGGCCCTTGCCCGAGGCCTTGAGTGACACGGAGCTGGAGCGGCGGCTGTTTCCGCCGCCACCGGCGGTGCCGGCCGCCACCCGCGTGGTACCGGACTGGGCGGTGGTGCATCAAGAGTTGCGCCGTCCCGGTGTCACGCTGATGCTGCTGTGGGAGGAGTACCGGGCCGTGCATCCCGAGGGCTTCGGCTACAGCTGGTTCTGCAAGCGCTACGAGGACTGGAGCGGGGCGCTCGACGTGGTGATGCGTCAGACCCACCGCGCCGGGGAGAAGCTGTTCGTCGACTATGCCGGGCAGACGGTGGCGGTCGTCGATCCGGCCAGCGGGGAGATCCGCACCGCGCAGATCTTCGTGGCGGTCCTCGGGGCTTCGAACTACACCTATGCCGAGGCGACCTGGTCGCAGGGCCTGGCCGACTGGATCGGGTCACAGGTGCGGGCCTTCGCCTACTTCGAGGGGGTGCCGGCCATTCTGGTCCCGGATAATCTGCGCAGCGGCGTCAGCAAGGCGCATCGCTACGAGCCGGATGTCAATCCCACCTATCTGGAGTTGGCCAACCATTACGGTGTGGCGGTCGTGCCGGCGCGGGTGCGCAAGCCGCGCGACAAGGCCAAGGCGGAGACCGGGGTGCAGATCGTCGAGCGCTGGATCCTGGCGGCCCTGCGCCACCAGACCTTCTTCAGCCTGAGCGCGCTGAATACGGCGATCGCCGCCCTGCTGGAACGGCTCAATCAGCGGCCCTTCAAGAAACTGCCCGGTTCGCGACGCACGGCCTTCGAGACGATCGATCGTCCGGCGCTGCGCCCGCTCCCGGCGCTGCCCTACGTCTATGCGACCTGGAAACAGGTACGGGTGAACATCGACTATCACGTCGAGGTCGATGGACACTACTACTCCGTGCCCTACACCCTGGTGAAGCAGGCGCTGGACGTGCGCCTCACCGAGCACACGGTCGAGTGCTTCCACCACCGCCAACGCATCGCCAGCCATGTCCGCTCGCCGCTGAAGGGCCGCCACACCACCGTGGCCGAGCACATGCCCAAGGGCCATCGTGAGTTCGCCGAGTGGACCCCCGAGCGCCTGGTGCGCTGGGCCGAGCAGCGCGGACCGGCCACCGCCGGGGTCATCGGCCATATCCTCGCCCACCGTCCGCATCCCCAGCAGGGCTTCCGCTCCGGTCTGGGGATCCTGCGCCTGGGCGAGCGTTACGGTCACGACCGCCTGGAGGCTGCCTGTGCGCGGGCGCTGCGTCTGAACGCCTGCCGCTACAAGAGCATCGCGTCGATCCTGCAACGCGGCCTCGACCGCCAAGCCCTCCCCGAACAGCAGCACCTGGAGCTGCCCGCCGCCCACGACCACCTGCGTGGTCCGGGCTATTTCCACTGACCGTCACACCCCGACAGAGGAGTCCGACCCCATGCTGCATCATCCCACCCTGGACAAGCTCCAACAGCTGCGCCTCGTCGGCATGTCCACCGCGCTGCGCGAGCAGCTCGACCTGCCCGACATCCACACCTTGGGCTTCGAGGAGCGCCTCGGCCTGCTCGTGGACCGGGAACTGACCCTGCGCGCGGATCGCCGTCTACAGACCCGCCTGCGCCAGGCCAAGCTCAAGCACAGCGCCTGCCTGGAGGACCTCGACTACGCCACCCCGCGCGGTCTGGATCGCGGCCTCGTCACCCAACTGGCCACCGGCCAATGGCTCCGCGAGGGACTGAACTGCCTGATCCTCGGCCCGACCGGCGTGGGGAAAACCTGGCTGGCGTGCGCCCTAGCCCAACAAGCGTGCCGCCAGGGCTTCACCACCCGCTATCTGCGCGCCCCGCGCCTGTTCGAGGAGCTGCGCCTCGCCCATGCCGACGGCGGCTTCCCCAAGCTCATGCGCAGCTTTGCCAACACCGATTTACTGCTGCTGGACGACTGGGGACTGATGGGGCTGGACGCCGAGGCCCGGCGCGATCTGCTCGAACTGCTCGACGACCGCCACGGCCAGCGCGCCACCCTCATCACCAGCCAGCTACCGGTTGAACATTGGCACGACCTGATCGGCGATCCCACCCTGGCCGACGCGATCCTCGATCGGCTGGTCCACAACGCCTACCGGATCACCCTTAAAGGCGAGTCGATGCGCAAACGTCACGCCCGGACCTTGACGCCGAGCGCACCCGCCGAGTAACAATGCCCCGCCTGCGTCGCTTCGCTCCGACTGCCCCGGCCGAATGGCCGTGGAACGGGTGGCCGAATGCCGGTGGAATCGCCGGCCGGATGTTGGTGGAACAGGTGGCCGAATGGCGTGGAATGCGCAGC
>JBFZDU010000058.1:0-6926 GCA_041307205.1 Gammaproteobacteria bacterium
CGGGCGCCCATGGCGTTTTTCGATCCGGTCTATTACCGGGCCCACGCCCCCGGGCGAACCAAACGCGTCAATGCCCTGCTCCACTATGCGTACGTGGGGCGATACCTGCGGATTTCGCCCAGCCCCTGGTTCGACCTGGACTACTACCTGCGCGAAAACAAGGATGTGGCACGGGCCCGCACCGATCCCCTGCTTCACTACGTCAATTGGGGTGGACTGGAAGGACGCTCGCCCAATGCCCAGTTCGATGGCGCCTTCTATCTGCGCAGCAACCCGGACGTGCTGCAGGTGCGCATGAATCCGCTGCTGCACTACCTGGTGTGGGGGCGTGCGGAGGGTCGGGCCACCCGCCCAAACCCGGACGCCGAGCAACCAGGCGAGGCGGGCGAGATCGCGCCAGCGCTCATGCCGGACCCCGGGAGCTGGTCGCAGCTCCAACCGCGGGCAATCATTCCCCATGCCAAGGTGGACGTCATAGTGCCGGTCTACAAGGGGAAAGTGGAAACCCTGGCCTGCCTGTTCAGCGTGCTGGCGGCGGCGAGCGACACGCCCTATGAGCTGGTCGTCATCAACGATGCCAGTCCGGACCCTGACCTGGCGAGCGAACTGGAGCGACTGGCCGGTCTCGGCCTGTTCACGCTGATCACCAATCCGCAGAACCGTGGATTCGTCGCGACGGTCAATCTGGGCATGCGCCTGCACGCCGAACGGGATGTTGTATTGCTGAACGCCGACACCGAGGTCTACGACCGCTGGCTCGACCGGTTGCTCAGCACCGCCTACCGGCACCAAAGGACAGGCACCGTCACGCCGTTATCCAACAACGCCACCATTTGCAGCTATCCCCGCTTCCTGCACGACAATCCCTATCCCTTGGAGCTTTCCTACGCCGAGTTGGACGCCCTGACCGCGCAGGTCAATGCAGGGGTGGCGGTGGAAGCACCGACCGGTGTGGGTTTTTGCCTGTACATCAGGCGCGCCTGCCTGGCCGAGGTCGGCAGTTTCGATCAGCAGGCCTTTGGCAAGGGTTATGGCGAGGAGAACGACTTCTGCCAACGCGCCATGCAACGCGATTGGCATAACCTCATTGCCGCGGATGTGTTCGTGCGCCACTGGGGGTCCACCTCTTTTCAGGGCGAGACGACCGCGCGGATCAAGGCCGCCATGAAGCAGATGGACGGGCGACATCCCAGATACCAGGCGGAGGTCAAGGAATTCATCCTGCGGGATCCCCTGGCCGAGGCGCGTCACCGGCTCGACTGGGCGCGACTGACCCGCCTGCGCCGCCCACGCAATGTACTGATCGTGAATCATAATCGCGGCGGCGGCACGGAAAGACATATACAGGAAGACACTGAGCGCCTGAACAGCGACGGGGTCGGGGTGTTCTTGATGCGCCCGGCCCGGGAAGACCACACCCGTATCTACCTGGGAAGCCCAATGTTCAGGTTCGCCCCGAACCTTTTGTCGATCCCGCTCAGCGCCGTGGAAACCTTGGCGGACAGGCTCCAAGAGCTGGGGGTGTCCGAAATTCATACCCACAGCCTGGTCGATTTTCAACCGGACGCGCCTGTCAAGGTGCGCGATCTCGCCAGGAGCCTGGGTGCGCGCTGGGAGGTCAATCTCCACGACTACAAGGTCATCTGCCCCAGAATCAATCTCATCGACGAAAACGGGCTGTACTGCGGCGAACCCGCGGAAAGCGCCTGCAATCGCTGCCTGGCGACGCGGGGCAGCGAGTTCGGCGTAACGGACATCCGGCTCTGGCGGAATATGCATGAGCAGGCACTGGATGCCGCCGATCGGATCCTGGTTCCCGATCCGGATGTGGCCATTCGACTAAAGCGGTACTTCCCGCGTATAGCCTGCACGGTATCCCCGCATGAGGACATCGATCGGGTTCGCCGCGATCTGAAGCGGGCGACGCCGGAAGGGCTGGCGCCGCTGCACGTTGTCGTCGTGGGCGCCATCGGCAAACTCAAGGGCTACAATGTGCTGCTTGCCTGCGCCCGCGATGCGAAGGTTCGCCGCCTGCCGTTGCGGTTCTCCGTTTTGGGCTACACGATGGACGATCGCCCGCTCGCGGAGCTTGGCGTGCAGGTCACCGGGAAATATCGTGAAGAGGACGCCCTGCAGAAACTGCAACAGCTGCGACCCGACCTGATCTGGCTACCCTCGATCTGGCCCGAGACCTACAGCTACACGCTGTCGATCGCTTTGCGAACGGATTGCCCGATCGCCGCCTTCGACATCGGCGCGATCGCGGCCCGGCTGGGGCGGATCGGCGAGACCGACTACCTCATGCCACTGACCCTGGCAGGCCAGCCTCGAGTCGTCAATCAGCGACTGATGACCGCCAACGTGGCCGCAGATGTCGGCGGGCAATTCGTTGCAGGGTAGTCCGGCCCCTCGACGCCCACGCCGGTCGTGGGCCGATCCGCCCACCGATCGACGAAGCCGAACTGGATTGAATCGAGCACTGTACGCGTAATGAACCTTGAACATTTTGGTCGAAAATAAGGAACCGGCACGCGGTTTCGTCGAACACCTGACGCCGAGAAAAATCGCGGGATGGTGTTTCGAAGAGGGCGCGCCTGCCGAACTGGTGGTCGTTCTGTCCGACCGAAGCCACGCTTTACAACCGAACTGGCAGGCGCGCGAGGACGTCGCTGCCGTATTTGGCCCGCAGGCGCTGCAGTCGGGTTTCGAGTGCCTATTTGATGCAGCGCTCGCGCAGCAGATCCAGGAAGAACTTGCTGCCGGTCGTTCGCCGCAGCTGCAGGTCAATGGCAAGCTGCTGCCATTTGCCCCGGAGCTGATTGCCCAAGCCAAGAGGCGACCCGCGCCGACCGTCTCCGGACACCTCGAAAAATGCGAGCAATTTTCCCTGCAAGGCTGGACGTTCATAGGCCAGGGAAGGCGGCCTGGGAGCGTCGAATTGCGGGTCGACGGCGTTGCGCTGCCCTGTACGCCGATCTGGCAGGAGCGCCGGGATGTCGAACAAGCCCTGGGTATAGCCTGCGAAAAGCCTGGCTTCACGATTTCGCTTCCCGGCTCCCTCTGGGAACAGGTGCCCGCCGATGCTGCGGCCGAACTCAGCCTTGTCGTGGAAGGCCAGCCCCTGCCCGAGCGTATCCGCCTCACCCGCCAGGACGCCGCCAGTTGGGTCCAAACGCTGATCGATCTGCCGGAAGGCCCGGTGCGCCAATATCGGCTGCTACTGGCGCTGGAACATCTCCGCTACGGGAGGATCAGCGAACTGTTGTCCGAGCGGGCACGCGCCGCCTTGCAGGCCTTCGGCGAACGCATGAACCTCGCCGCATTTCTCCCGAAAGAGCTGGCTCCGCACCATCGCAAGGCCGAATTCGCCGAATCCTATGCAACGCTGCTGCACTGGCAGGCGCTGCGCGCGCTCAACGCCCGGCTGCACGACGGGATGCCTGCCGCGACCGCTTTCGATGCCATTGCCGCGACGCTCGATGAGCAAGACCTGCCGGCGGAGATACGCCAATCCTTCCTTGGTTCGATCATCCCGTTCCTGTGTCGGCATGACATATTCCATCGGCTCCGGGAACTTGATGCAGCCCTGAATTGGGAGCGTCTGGCCGACGGGGAAGACGCCTGGCCGCTGTCCACCGCGCTGCCGGCGTTGGCGTTCGATGGGAAAGTCGGCTTGGCGACTGAAACCCTCGGGAAGCTGGCCAAGCACCTGGGACGCGGCTGGATCAACACCGAGTGCATCCATTACGCCGTGCGGGCGGTCAATCGGCAGCTGCGCGCCGGCACCCTGGACGCACCCAGCGCAGAAAAGTTCGCCTATGCCGTGCTCGCCCTGCTCGAGGCCTTTCGCGGCGAATGGTTCTCCCGCCTGCACGACCTGGAATTGATCCGGGCGTCCGTAGCCTTGCTTGATACCATCGACCGGCACGCCGACCAGTTCCGGCTGAACCTGGTGCACGGTCTGATCCGCAACCTCGGCCTCGCCCCCGAATTCTGGCAGTGCCTCGATGCAATGCAGCCGGGATTCGCAGATGTCGAACTCGAACTGGCACGCGGGCACTGGAACCGACTGCAGGTCACGCTCGGCAGCAAGTCGCCGGCAGCCACCATGATCGAGGCATTACTGCCGGTGCTGCGCTATTTCCGCCGCCAGCGCAATCTGGAGGTGATGTCATGGGTCCGTGAGCTGGCCATGCATACCCTGCCCATGATCGGTAGCTCGCCCAGGGTCGCTGAGGTCGAGTTGTTCGAAATGCTGCTCGAAGACCCGGCCGAAGGCGTGCGCCTGGCCGCTTTCCCGTTAGTCGAGGAGACGCTGCTCGCGCGTTTTCCCGAGGCCAGCAGCAAGCTGCTCCAGACGCTGCGCACCATCAGCCCGCGGCCGCAGAGCCCCTTTTATTCAGCGCAGTGCCGGTTGGGCGCCCATGCCGAGCAGATCCGGCGCGCCCTTACTGCAGAGGAACCTGCAACACTCGAACCTTTGTTGTCCGCGCAACCCGAGCTGGCAGCCCCCCTGATGGATGCGTCCTCACAATACCTGGCTGCCGCAGTGCTGGCCTGGTCCAGCGAACTGCCAAGCAGCCACGGCGCCACGGCGGACGACGCCTGGGAGCGCAAGGCCGTGCGTCGCATGATCCGCAAGGCCATATTGGACGGCGCCCCCGAGCAGCTGTTGCCGGCACCGATCTGTAGCGCCATTACAAGGCTGGTATCGCTGGCCGAACATGAACCTTCAATACAGGCCTTTGTCGCCGAGATCGAGCGTGCAGTTGCAAGCAAGTTTCACTCGGATCACGCCTTTCTATTCACGCCGCCTCCGCACGCATGCGGGAATCCGCCAGGCCGCGGGCTGCACGCAGACACGCTGGTCGTAATCTACTCCTGCCGCAAGTATCTCGATTTGCGCATCCCGACCATCCGCCAGAGCTGGGCCAGGGATCTCGCCGCGCGCGGCATCCCCTACCTGGTCCTGGTCGGCGAGGGTAACGGCACCATCGCAGGCGACGTGCTCGGCCTCGATGTCTCAGATCGCTACGAGGACTTGCCGAAGAAGACGCTCAAGCTGTTCGATTGGGTCCTGCAACACACCTCTTACCAGTACGTCTACAAGATCGACGACGACTGTTACCTGGATGTGGCGCGCTTCTTCGACACGCTCAGCTACCGCAAGCACCACTATTACGGCCGCGTCATCGAGCGTGGCATCGGCAGCATGGACCGCACCTGGCATCAGCCCAAAGCGCACTCCGAGCAGGCGCGCAAGGCGATCGACAAATCCCCCGAGCCGTCGGTTTACGCCGATGGCGGCGGTGGCTATGCCCTGTCCCGCCCCGCGCTATACGCGCTGCACAGCGCCGCCCAGTCAGCCGAGGGCCAGCGGCTTGCCGCCGTGTCGATGATGGAAGACAAGCTGGTGGGCGATCTCCTCGCGCTGCGGCAGATCAGTCCCAGCAACCAGGACTACGAATCCTACCAACGCCGCCGCACCTTCGGGGAGGCTGTTCCGGTGGGCATGTGGGAGAACACCTTCTACCCGACCGGCACTACGCCCACCGTCATGTGCCACCTGGACAGCAACCGCGACATCGGGAGGCTACAGGCCTTGCAGCGGCAGCAAGGCCTCTTGCCTCACCGGATTTGGCCAACTTGCACCACACCTTTGATTCACCCCATCTGGACACCCGATGGCATGATCGGTAGTAACCAGTTGGAACTGCTGAGTGATCCGGCGAGGTTGCGTGGCCTGCTCGCGGCACCGCCGTACGTGCTCGCCGCCATGCGCAACGAAATCAAGCTGCTGCCACATTTTCTGGCGCACTACCGCCAGCTGGGCGTGCGCGCCTTTCTGATCGCAGACAATCTTTCCGACGATGGCACACGCGAATTCCTGCTCGAGCAGCCCGATGTGGCGTTGTTTTCCGCCGACACCGAATACAAGCATTCGCACTTCGGCGTGGCCTGGCAACAGGCGATCCTGGGAAATTTCTGCATAGGCCAGTGGGTGTTGTTGGCCGACGCCGACGAGCTGCTGGTCTATCCCGACTGCGAAGAGGTTTCGCTGGTGGACTACCTCGCCACCCTGGAGCGAGAGGGGGCCGATTGTGTGCGCACCATGATGGTGGATATGTATCCCTACGGAGACCTGGGGGAAGCAGACTTCCGCCAAGCGACGCCTTTCGCAGCCGCCCCTTGGTTCGACCGCGTACCAGCGCTGACTTGGCGCTTGGGCAGTGGCCACTTTTCGAACAGCCGGAACTGGACCAGCGCCCTGCGCCATCGCATCGACACCGCCGCCGTGCCGCACGGTTTTGTCGTGCAGAAGTACGCATTGTTCCGCTACCAACCCGGCATTCGACTCTCGCAAGGCATCCATTACATGGCGGGTTTCCGGCAATTGGCGCAGCGGCCCGTCTGGTTCGCGCACTTCAAGTACCACGCGGGATTCAAGGACAAGGTCGAGCAGGAGATCCGCCGCGGTCAACATTTCGACAACGCCAAAGAGTACCGCCGTTACGCGGCCATGCTGGCCGAGGAACTCGGCTATTTTGGCAACGAACGAGTCTCTGCACGGTACGCAGGAAGCCTGAGCTTCAAAGATCTTCCCTGACGGGTGCAACTATGACGCCCAAATCACACAAGCGATTTTGGAGTTGAGCATGGACAGGCCAGGAATCGCCGCTGCAGTCAAGCCATTCATCATCTGGACCTTGCAACGCACCGGAGGGACCAACTTCACCCAGCGGCTGGTCGAGCTGAGTGGCCTGGCGGCTACCCAGCATGAACCGTTCAACCTTGGCCGCGCCTTTGGGCACCTGACCCAGCATTGGATGGATACTCAGGATCGCCCGGCCCTTGACGCGGCGGTTGCAGACATCTTGCGCAAGGGAGAAGTCATAAAGCATTGCGTGGAGGCCGTGCCCTGGGAC
>JBFZDU010000059.1:0-2878 GCA_041307205.1 Gammaproteobacteria bacterium
CAAGGGTGTGATGTGATCAGTGACACGTGATGCGTGATTCGTGAGAATCCAGGGACGGACCCCCGACGACACAGCATCGCGAACGGCCTTCAGGTCAGTCTCTGTGGGACGTAGCACGCATGACGCCGCTTTCACCCGGAGGCGCATATGGATCTGCACGACTATCCTCGTCCAAAGAGCGACACCGGTATCGGTGTGCATTGGAGCGCCGGCTACCCGGCCATGGTGGGCATCGGGAAAATCCGGGATTTCTGGCTGCCGGAGATCCAGGCCATGGGCGTTAAGTGGGTCAAGCTGGCGCACTACGAAGGCGGGCTGGAACTGGCCGAAGTGTTGCTGAAAAGCGATATCATGCCAATTGTACGGCTGTACCGCTTTCAGCCCAATCCCGGCACCTTGGGTGAGAAGGCACTGCGCGCAGTCAAGGACTACGTAGCGTCTGGTGTGCGCTATTTTGAGTTCAACAACGAGCCCGACTTGGGCGTGGAGTGGCAGGGCGGTTTTGTGGTGCCGGACGCCGTCGAGGTCGTGGCGCGCAATGCTATCATCGACATGGAGTCCATCCTGGCGGCGGGCGGCTACCCCGCGATTCCTGCGCTCACCGTCGGCAGCAAGTGGGATTTGGTGGGCGAGATCTGCCGTCAGGGCCGCCGGGATCTCCTCTCAGAGCCGGTGTGGCAGGCGCTCCACAATTTCAGCATCAACCACCCGCTCGACTACCCCTACGATGACGGCAATCAGTTGGGAGCGCCCTATACGCAGGACTTCTACGACCGGTTGGCCGCCGAGCAGTGGGATGGCAACGCGTGGAGCGGTTGGAGCCTGGCGCGCGTGAATGCCGAGCGGCGCGACCACGCCAACCCCGGGGCGACAGCGTTCGGTGATCCATCATGCTGGCGCGGGTATGAGCGCTATGACAAGCTGATCCGCGATCAGATCGGACGTTCCTTGCCGATCTTGGCGACGGAGAACGGGTACATCGTCGATGAGCGGCCCGATCCGCGCTACCCGAACACCACACCACAGCTTCACGCGGCGCAGACTTTGGAGGCGTGTCGCATCATGATGGGTACCAGCAGCCGCTTTGACCATGCGCCGGATTACTATTTCTGCACGGCGTTTTGGCTCCTGGGCAACTACGGCTTGGGGAACTGGTCGTCCAACTGGGAAGGCCAGGCATGGTACAGCGGTCGCTGGCCGGGCGGGCACCTGCCGGTTGTGGAAGCGCTCAAGGCAGAACCCAAACAGGCGCGGCCCTGGCGCGGCGATGTAGGGCTGGCCGGAAGGGTCGGCGGGATCGTGCGCGGCGGCGCAGGACTTGCGGTGCAGTTGGTGCGGGTCGGTGGGTGGTCGGTGGCCGCGCGCGTGGGGACGGATGAGCGCTACGCGTTTGCGGATGTGCCGCTGGACAGTTATCGCGTTGTGGTGCTCGAGGCCGACCGCAACCAGGAGATCACGCTGACCCGCGAGCGACCGGCCGCGACGGCCAACTTCGACCTGACGGGGGTAGCGGTTGAAGTGGAAGCCAGCGTGGTGCGCGGCAGTGTCCGCGGCGGCGCCGGGCAGACCGTTCGCCTGAACCGGGCCGAGAACTGGTCGCAAGAGCAAACTGTGGCTCCCGATGGCAGCTACCGCTTTGTTGGTTTGCGGGCCGGCGCCTACGCGGTGGCCCTCGGCAGCACCGGTGTGGCCCAAGCGGGGATAATTCTGGATGGGCGCAACGAGGTCGCCGTGGATCTGGCAGCACCGGGCTGGGGATGGGAAGTGACGGATGGCGGCCCCAGCCCCGGCTTCGGCGTCGTGCGCTGCCGGGCGGTCGGGCGACCCGACCGGCACGTGCGTCTCTGGACGGCCGGTTGGGATGGTATGATGCAGCGCACCGGCAGCCAGCCGGAGTTCGGCGCCGACGTCTGTGAGTTCGCGCCGTTGGGCGCCGGGAGCTACCATGTCCAGCTCGACGGTGTGGATGTCGTCGCCGACGTGGCGGTGGACGGCAGACGCGTCCTCTGGGTCACCTTCACGCAGCACGCCGCGCAGACGGCGCAGGACGGCGTAATTTCCGGCTCGATTGCGAACGGCGGCGGTCGGACGGTGCGGCTGCTGCGCCCGCCTGCGGCCGATGCGATTGCTCAGACCCAGGCCACGGACGTAGGAAGTTATCGCTTTGAGAAGCTGGCTGCCGGCACCTACACCGTGCAGGTTATGGAGACCGCGGCCGGGAACGCCGTTGTTGTTGAGCAGCCCGATGTCGAGGTGGATGGTGTCGGCTCGGTGGTTGTTGACCTGGCGCTTGCCCGGCTGCAGCCCAGCCCCACTGGTTTGCGCTGGTCGGTGGAGGATGGCGGCGAACAGTCGGGGTCCTCGGTGGTGCGCTGCCGGGTCGAGGGGGGGGCAGGTCGCGCCGTCAGTCTGTGGACGTGGGGATGGGGCGGCATCACCCAGGTGGCGGGAAGCAAACCGGAGTATGGTCCCGACGCCTGTGAATTTGCCCCTTTGGGTCCCGGTCTCTATTTCGTGGAGTTGGAGGAGCCAGCCGCCCAGGGTGCCGCGGCGCAAACTGTGCGTGCTGAGGTGAAACTTGCAGCGAACCGCGCGGTATGGGTGCGCTTCGAGCCGGCGGTCCGCGCGGCGGCTGATCCCCGAAAATTGTCACCTGGCGGCGGCGAACTGCCCGCTCCTCCGTCACTATCAGTCACGCCAGCCTCGGGGATCATCACCGGATCGGTGAGCAACGCCGAGGGCAAGCTGGTTGTGCTCAGGGGGCCGGCAGGCGAGCTGCAGGCGACCGTGAAGAATGGGCGCTACCGCTTCGAAAGTCTGCCGGCGGGCGCCTACCAGGTCGCGGTCATGACCGACGATTCCGCGTTGGGTGAGCTGG
>JBFZDU010000060.1:0-14232 GCA_041307205.1 Gammaproteobacteria bacterium
AAACGGCGAGTGAGGTTGACCCGCGGTTTCGGTACCAGGGCTGCCAGCTAACCGGGCAATTAAATCGAGCGGCTCAAAGATGACGTGCGTCGTCCCGTCGCGGTAGGGCGTCTTCAGCTGGTAACGGACGTTGCCGTTCGGCACCGGGCGCCACAGCTGCGACAAAAGCCGCGCTGCAGCTGAAAGCAACCAGGTGCCCGGCATTACAGGTTTCGCAACAGACGCGCAGAAACCCGTGCTCGAGGCGCCCGCACTTCATGTACGCATCGAACTCCGGCTCGACATGCGCCGGCAAGGCCATATCCTGCGACGCCAGGCGCGCCTTGAACCCCGGGTAGTATTCCTCAACAAGCTAATAAAGGAGGGTGCGCTCCGAGCGGCGGCGCGCCGGTACCCGGGCTGGCTTCCCTGCCAGCCGGCAATGGCAACATGATCGCATCCATGCGAGGTTGTTTTGGGTTCTAGGTTATCAAAACCAAAGCGGCGGTAACGCCAGCCGGCACCGATGCCCGCGTAATAGCGCAACGACCAGACTTCCCCTTGTCGAACCGGTATGTACCGTTGATTCCGACGAAGGCGTCGTTGAAATCCTGGTCGGAGTCGAGACTCACGGACCCACCACCCAGCAGTTCGCCGGCGATATCGAGTGACATGGCAAACCTGCGCCAGCCGATCAAGGCGTCGGCGTAGTGGCTGTCGGTGCGCACCAAGGTCTTGCCGCCCCCAAGGGTGATAACGGTACCGCTCAGTCCAGCCCCGTAAGTGCCGGCGACAGGCCCGACCCCGGGACGGGCAAAGTCGATGTCCTTGTCGTCGGTGCCGAAATCCAGGCAGATGAAGTCAACCATGACGACCCAGTGGTCCTTACGCATTTCGCCTGCCAGCATGAGTCCGCAGTTCAGTGCGCTCAGGTAACTGGTCGGACCGATCTCCACGCGGTTGCCGTCGACCGGGCAGAAATTCTGCTCTTCATCTGAATCTCCGTGAAACCAGGCCTCGCTATGCGAGCCCCAGGCGTCTTGTCCGGTACAGGCTTCAGAGGGAACCCAGACGCTCCAGGGCATCGCGGATCTCCGGATTCCCGGGATGCCTTTCGCCGGCTGCCCGCAGCACAGCGAGCGCCTTCTCGTTCTCGCCTGCGCCTTCCAGCGCCAAGGCGTAGACGAATGCATATCGGGGCTGCCCGGGCGCGAGGTCGGCCGCCAGCGCCAACATCGGGAGCGCCTCCGGCAGCCGCTTGTCGCGCACCAGCAGCAGACCGAGCGCGTGCGGCAGCGTAGCATCTTGCGGTACGCCACCAATGCCCGCACGCAGGGTGGCTTCGCCGTCCTTCTCGCGTCCCAGTGTCCGGTACAGATCCGCCAGGTTGACGTAGGCGGGCACGAAAGCCGTATCGAGTCGCAGCGCCTTGCGATAGGCCTGCTCGGCCTGGGCTGCGTCGCCGACCGCGACAGCGAGCAGCCCGAGGCTGAGCTGTGATTCCGGTCGCTCGGCGGTGACCGCCAGCGACGCGGCGTATTCCTCGACAGCCGTGGTCAGGGTCTTGCGTAGCTGCTCCGGCAAACGCTGCCGCAGCAGCGGAGCAAGCACGCGCGCCGCTTCCAGACGTACGAGACGCACCGGGTCGTCGAGCAAAGGCCAGGCCAGGTCGACCTGGGTGCGCACATCGGCCACCTCGAGGAACCGGACGCCGGCGCTGCGCACCAGCGGATCCTCGTCGCTGAGCAGCCTGCGCACAGTCAGCAGGTGCGCCGAATTCTGGCGCTCACGCAGCAGGTCGACGGCCGTTGCGCGCACGATGGCCGGCTGCCCGGCGTCGCCGGCGACGGCCAGCAGTCGGTCGGCCGCGTCCGCGGCTCCGCTGGCGGCGGCGTGCAGCGCCTCGCCGAAATGCGGTCCGCGGTGAGCACTGTGCAGGTACCAGGCCGCCACGGCATCGGCGGCCCACTGTGGCGTCTGCTCGGCGTGGCAGCCGTTGCACGCATTGGGAGTGCCGAGCTTCACCGACAGGTCCGGGCGCGGGACCCGGAAGCTGTGATCGGCGCGCCAGTCATTCACCATGTAGACCCGTTGCGGCATGTGGCAGGCGGTGCAGGCGGCGCCGGTTGATCCGCCGGGATGGTGGTGATGCTGCGGGCCGTCGTAGCGATCCGCCAGGTGGCAGGACGTGCACAGCGCATTGCCGTCGCGACGCAGGCGCAGGCTGTGCGCATCGTGGCAGTCGGTGCAGGTCACCCCTGCGTGGTACATCCTGCTCTGGACGAAAGAACCGTAGACGAAGACCTCGTCCTTGATCTGTCCGTCGGGAAAATACAGGCCGTCCTCGAGCAGGGCCAGCCGATGGGCCTGTGCCAGCGGTTCGCCGTGGCGGTAATGGTCCCAGATCTGACCCCGGCGGGAGTGACAGCGGGCGCAGGTCTCGATCTCGGTGTGATCGGTCCTGGCTTGGCTGCGGTAGGGCCTGCCACTGGTCTCGTCGACCTGCCATGCAGCAGCATCGTCACCGAGCCTGGCGACGAGGCCGAGCATCGGATCCCTCGCCCGCTCGGCCTCGGAAGCTTCCGCCCAGGCAAGGTGCCCGCTGCCAGGGCCGTGGCAGGCTTCGCAGGCCACGTCGATCTCGGCATAGGCGGTGCGGTAACCATCGCTTGCGGCGTCGTAGTTCCTGCGCAGGTCGGTCGAATGGCATTCCGCGCACTGGTAGTTCCAGTTCTGCTCGCGTCCGGCCCAGTGCAGCGGATGCCGGTGGCTCATCGCCTCGCCCGGGTACAGGTGGAACCAGTGCTGCCCGCCTGCGGCCGCGTGGCGGGTGTCCCAGGCAAGGCCCAGGGCCTGCAGACGGCCGTTGGGAAACTCCACTAGGTACTGCTGCAGCGGATACCAGCCGAAGGTATAGCGGATGCGGTACTCGCGCAGCTCGCCGTCGGGCCCGTCGGTGCGCACGAAGTAGCCGCCGTCCCTGCGGTAGAAGTGCGAGGTCACACCGTGCGCCTCGACACGCGCGTTCTCGAAATCACCGAGGACTGTGTTCTCGGTGGGCTGGGTCATCGCAAGGTCGTGGTGACTGCCCTGCCAGGCCTGCGACTCCGCGGCGTGGCACTGAGCACAGTGCGCGCTACCGACAAAGTCCCCGGTGTCCGCGACAGCGGCCGCCGACAAAAAGGCAATCAGCATTCGGACCAGCAATGCCATCGGCGAAGTCAATCGGGGTAGACGCGGTTCCAGTCGCGTCTCATGTCCACCACCACCCAGCCGGCCGACTCGGCCTGGTCCAGCGCCTTGTCCAGCCTGCCGACGTGCGACTCACGATCGTATGCCCATTCACGCTCGGCGTCGGTATGGCGCACGATGAGGCCGAACCTGCGCCCCTCTCCCGCGGTGGTCCACTGCAGCATCTGCAGGTCGCCATCCGAGTTGCCGGCCGCGAATACCGGCACCCGGCCGATGAACTTGTGGATACCCACCGGCTTGCCGGCCTTGTCGTCAATGAAGTCGATCTCCGGCAGGCGCATGAGGACGGGGCCCGAGTCGGTCATTTCGTACTTGACCTTGATGCTGCTGCCCACGACCTGCTCTGGAGGCACCCCGTAGATGCGCTCTGCCCAGGGGCGCATGAACTCGATCCCACCACCGGAGACGATGTATGTCTTGAAGCCGTTGGCGCGCAGGTAATCGAGCAGTTCCAGCATCGGCTGGTAGGCCATCTCGGTATACAGCTTGCCCGTGCTCGGATGACGCGCGGTCCCGATCCAGTCTTCGACGACGCGCGCAAACTCGGCGGTCGACATGCCCGCGTGCGTGGTCATCACGAGTTCCAGCAGGCCTTTCTCGCCGGATTCGGCAAGCGCATGCAGGTCACCCTCCAGCGCCGCCTTGAACGGCTGCCGCTCGCGCCACTCCGGGTGCTCGGCGGCCAGCGCCCTGACCCGGTCGATCGCGAACAACAGCTGGAAATAGGCCGGCTGCTCGGACCAGAGGGCGCCATCGTTATCGAACACGGCGATTCGTTCATCCTCGGCCACGAAGTCCTTGCCGCCTGCCGTGGTCACTGCCTGAACGAACTCGACGATGGCAGTCTTGCTGCTGCCCTCATTCCAGGATGCCAGCGGGTCAGCCGCGAGCGCCGCGGAGGCTGCCAGGAGGAAGAAAAAGACAGTGATCTTCCCTAGCTGTTTTTTCATTGCGTCACCTCCCGTCGGGCCGTCCCGCGCGGGGACGGCCACGATGATCGAATACAGTGCAATGGAGAGCTATCGACTCCCCGGGATCAGTGGCTACCGCCCATAGTGCGCAGCTTCGACTCGATCTTGCTGAGGTTGAATGAACCTGGCGACTGGCTCGGCGGATACTCCTGCATGGTCATCAGGAACTGCGCAGCCAGCCCCTGGATCGGAACGATGATGAAAGGACGATCCAGGAACCAGTCGTTATAGGTGTTGGAGTTGTGCTGCGCCTTTTCGAACGGATCGCGCCGCAGGTTGAACAGCAGCGGCACGCGCAGTTCGGTGAACGGTTCGCGCCAGACGCCGAACGCCTGACCCCGGTTTTCCAGGAACACCACCTTCCAGGCGTCGTAGCGGGCGGCGACGACCTCGCCATCGTCGTTGACGTACCAGAACTCCTTGCGCGGTGACTGATCGGCCTCGCCGCTGAGGTAGTCGAGCAGGTTGTAGCCGTCGATGTGGTTGCGATACTTGCGGCCGTTGATCTCGGCGCCCTTGCGCAGTTCCTCTTTCACATCCGGCGCACCCGCGGCAGCAGCAAAGGTGGGCAGCCAGTCCTCGTGCGAGACGATGCCGTTGAGCGTCTTGCCCGCGGGGAAATTCCCGGGCCAGCGGATGAAGGCGGGCACCCGGTAGGCGCCTTCCCAATTCGAGTTCTTTTCGCTGCGGAAAGGCGTCGTGCCGGCATCAGGCCAGGTGTTGTAGTGCGGCCCGTTGTCGGTGGAGTAGAAGACGATCGTGCTGTCGGCGATCTTCAGGTCGTCGAGCACCTTAAGCAGTTTGCCGACGTGCATATCGTGTTCGACCATGCCATCAGAGTAGTCGTCCTGGCCGGAGATGCCCTGCAGTTCATCCTTTACGTGGGTGCGGAAGTGCATGCGTGTCCCGTTCCACCACACGAACCATGGCTTGCCGGCCTGCTGCTGTTCCTTGATGAACCCGATCGCGCGATCAGAGCTCTCGTCGTCGATCGTCTCCATGCGCTTCTTGGTCAGCGGCCCGGTATCCGTGCACTTCTGCTTGCCGACCCTGCCGAAGCGCGGATCTTCGGTCGGGTCGTCCTTGTCGGTGGCGTGGCAGTGAAGCACCCCGCGCGGCCCGAAGGTCTCGAGGAAGGTCTTGCCGCTGGCGAGCTTCATATCGCGCGGATAGTCCCTGTTCTCCGGCTCCTCTTCGGCGTTGAGGTGGTAGAGGTTGCCGAGGAACTCGTCGAAACCGTGCAGGGTGGGCAGATGCTCGTTGCGGTCGCCCTGGTGATTCTTACCGAACTGCCCGGTGGCGTAACCCTGGCCCTTGAGCACGGTGGCCATGGTGACGTCGGTCTTCTGCCATCCCTCTTTTGCACCGGGGAGGCCGACCTTGGTCATGCCCGACCGCACCGGTACCGAGCCGCTGATGAAGGCCGCGCGACCCGCGGTGCAGCTCTGCTGGGCGTAGTAATCAGTGAAGGCGACACCTTCACTGGCGATGCGGTCGATGTTGGGCGTCTCGTAGCCCATCATCCCGCGGTTGTTGTGACTGATGTTCCAGGTGCCGATATCGTCGCCCCAGATCACCAGGATGTTGGGCTTTTCCGCAGCCGTCGCGACGCCCGTCAAGGCGCCAGCGCCGAGCAGAACCGCGCCCATGGCGGCTTTTCTCGATACGAGTGATCTCATCACATCCTCCGAAGTAACTCTTGGTATGCAGGGGTGCTTATGACGGCCGCGGTTGTTGTCTCGATTGTTCTGGGCCGCAGGTAGGAGTGTTGGGCACCGAGAGGAAGCGATCCAATGCATTATTCGACGACCAGTGATACCTTTTCCGCATCATGATCACATTGAAGCAGCTACGCCACGCGATGGCCGTCGCCCAGCACCACAATTTCCATCGTGCGGCGGAGGCAGAGAACATCTCCCAGCCGGCGCTCTCGCGCAGTATTCGCGCGCTCGAAGAGCGGCTCGGTGTGCCGCTGTTCGATCGCCAGGGCGCGTCGGTCGAGGTCACACTGTATGGCAAGGTGTTGCTTCAGCGGGCCGGCAACGCCCTTGTCGAGACCGAGGAGCTGCAGCGCGAGATCCAGCTCCTTAAGGGACTGGAGACCGGCGAGCTGAAGATCGCGATGGGCGTGTACGCGGCCGAAATGTCGGCAGGTCGGGCGGCTGGCGAACTGATCGCACACTACCCCGACCTGAACTGCCGGCTCAAGCTGACCTCCTGGAAGGACCTCGCAGCCCTGATCACAACGCGCGCCGTCGACCTAGCGATCGGCGAGATCAGCACCCTCGGCGATGCCCCGGAACTCAAGACCGAAGCCGTTGGACAACACCGGGTAATCCTGTTCTGTCGGCGTGGGCATCCCCTGGCGGGTCGCACGCGGCTGTCTGCCGAAGACCTGTCGAATTACCCGACCGTGGCCCCGCGATTGCCGCCACGCGCGGTGGGCCTGTTTCCGGGCCGAACGCGGCTTGACCGGATAACGGGCGATCTGCTTCCGTCGATCGAGGTCGACGATCTCGCCAGCGCCCGGCTGGTGGTCTCGACCAGCCACGCGTTTAGCTTCGCCACGCCGGTACAGATCGAGCCCTGGCTGCGCAGCGGTGAGCTCGAGGTCCTGGCTTTCGATGCGCCATGGCTGCAACTCAACTACGGCTTCATCTACCTGCGCAACCGTATGCTTTCGCCCGCGGCCGAGATCTACATGGGATGGGTGAGGCGAATCGAAGAGGAAGTGCGTGAACGCAACGGTGCGTTGATGACAGAACTGGGCCGCGAGCCGGGTCCTGGCTAAGGGACGCTCGGGTACCCCGGTTCAGGCCGCCGGAGCAACGCGGCGCGCGCCCTGCAGCTTCAGCAACAGCAACACCAGCGGAAACTGGACCACGACGAAAAGGGCGCCGAACGCGAGGAACTCCGGCCGTCCGAGCGTGGCCACAGCAACAAGTGCAGCGGCCCCGAGATTGCGTATCGCGAATTCGATCGCGAACACGGAACGGTCGTCCGACCCCAGGCCAAGCAGCGCCCCGACCAGCCAGCCGGACACGGCTGCCGCCAGCGTGAAGAGGACTCCCAGAGATACCGACTCCCGGTAGGCCGTGCTCACGGTCTGCCATTGATCGAGCACGATCAATCCGATCAGCGACAAGAGCAATGCAAGGCCCACGCCCCGCAGGCGCGTAGCGTAGCGCTCGACCTGTTGCGACGCGCGGTGTTGTATCAGCATCCCAATACCAACCGGCAACAGTAGGAACAGCACCAGGCGCGCCATCATCTCAGCCACGGGGAAATTAGCCGCACCGTCAGCCGCAACCACCGGCAATGACAGAACCAGCACGACGGGCAGCACCGCAAACGAGGCCAGCGTCGACAGCGTCGTCAGCATCACCGACAACGACACGTTCAGGCGCCCGAGGTAACAATAGAAATTGGACAGGGCCCCGCCCGGGGACGCAGCCACTAGGATCAGCCCGGCGGCGAGTTCGGGCGCCGGGGCGGATATCCTTATCAGCAACAATGCGACCAGTGGCAGGAAAAGCACTTGGGCGACGGTGCCACCGAGCAGAACCACCGGCGCACGCAACACCAGGCGGAACTGGCTCGCCCGCACGCCGGTGCCCGCCGCCACCATCAGTAGTACGACGACGACCGGAATGAGCAGGTCTTCAGTCATATTCCGTTGCCCGAAATGAAGGTCCGTTCAGGGCCGCCTTCTCCAAGCATAGATTGGAGATGCAGATTCGCCGACTTAGGGCGAAGTGCACTTACTTAGGCGAATTGCAGCATTCTCGTCATTCCGGCGCAGGCCGGAATCCAGGAATACCGTCACCATTAGGCAGCCTGGATCCCGGTCTGCGCCCGGATGACGGTGGTTCTTGGCTTAAGTAAGTGCCATTCGAGTCCGCCCCCTATGTCATCGAGGGCGAAGGTGACGCGGCGATCAAGATCTATTTCCGCTCTGAGGAGAACCGGCGCATATGCCTCGATATGGAGGTAGAGAGTGTAGGCGGTATGAAAGGCCTTTGCCGCCAACTGAATCGCCTGATCGCGGCCATCGACACCAGCGTTCGGCCGCCCCGTTGACCATCGAATGGCATCAGACCGGTATCTTGGCGCGCGAATCCATCCCGGCAAGCCGTTCGCGGGCACGCTTTTCTTCGTGCGCCGACCACCAGGCCAGCCGCTACCCTTGCCGCGTCGTTGGCGTCGTAGCCCCGAGTTCGACCGGTGTCGGCTCCTCCGGATCCGCGGTCCTGGCGTGCCGGCCTCCCCTGCCCCGCTTGGCCGGCGTCACCCGCGCGCGGTGTTTGCTGTTTGGCGCGAAGGCCCCGCGGAAACGGGTGAGGTTGACCCGCGGTTTCGGCACCAGGGCTGCCAGCCAGGCAATTAAGCCGAGCGTTTCGAAGATGACGTGCGTCGTCCCGTCACGGTACGGCGTCTTCAGCTGGTACCGGACGTTGCCGTTCGGCGTGAGCGACAGGCGCTTTTCCGAGATGGCCGGCCGGCTGATATTCCTACACAACCGTTCGAGCTTCCGGCGTTGATCCGCGCGCGCCGCAACGCCAGCGTGCAGGGACAAATCGGCAGGATTACCGATTCGCACGGCCGAAGCCCGACCCGCAGGGGTGAGGTACAGGGATGTACCGAATGAAAACCAGCGACCTTCCTGACTCCGTCATCGAAGGGCTCGTCACAGGCCGGCAGCGTCTGCAGCGTGATCACGTTGCGACCTTGCTGCGGCCCGACGGCGATGCGGTAGGTGATCGACGAACCCAGGAGCAATGTGCATAGGTGTCCCATGTCATGAGCCGCCGAACACGTTGTCGCTGTTGCCGCAAGCGGTTCACTGCCAGGCTGCGCACCCGGCGCTATTGCTCGAACGCCTGCCGGCAGAAAGCCTATCGGCTGCGCCGGCTGTTTCGCCGCTGGGGTATTAGCCTGCCGCGGGCTTTCCGAAGCTGGCGCGAAGGGCGCCGCCGCTGGTGTCCCCCAGAGTAAGGCCCCTAAACCGCGCCAACTCCCTGTATTTTGCTGAGATTTGCTGAGCCGGCGCCCTGTTTTTGAGTGACAGTACCGCCCGGCCCACGCCGCAACGCCAGATTGCCCCCGCCGCCCAGGAAAAATCAACGACTTAGCTGTTAAAGAAATTGGCGCCTGCAGCCCGAGCGCGGCCACGCGGTAACGGGATCGAGCGCGAAAACGGCCATGCGCAATGAGAAAACAACGGCTTTTGCGCAAAACCGTGGGTGACACTATGGGTCACACTGGGGGGCGAGAAGCAGGGGGATCGGGGCGGCTGACGCGCCCCAGACGAAAGGCAAGCTATTGATTTTTGGTGCCCAGGGGCGGAATCGAACCACCGACACGGGGATTTTCAATGCCAATAAAATCAATAACTTGCTGATTTTGTTAGGGCAGGCAAGTCGCGGAACAGTTAGGCAAAATCAAGTTGATTCAATAGCTTGTGTTAGTTTGGTCAAAACAGCGGAATCTCGGCGGTGTACCGCAGGTGTACCGAAGATTCGCCAGAAACCCATAAAAAACTTCTATCAGCAGACCCCGAGGATCCAGCCTTCGAAACGGGATTGATCAGTCTATTTGCCGGTCAGGGCCGTGTAGCACGACGACACAACACTCATAACAGCGCCGCCTCCAGCCTCTGCTTTCGGCTCTCCCAATCCGGCATCACCCGCCCCAGCAGCTTGAAGAATTTCGCATCATGATCACGATGCCTGGTGTGACACAGCTCATGGGTCACCACGTACTCGATGCAGGAGCGCGGAGCGCGCACGAGGTTGACGTTCAACGTCATATTGCCGGCGCGCGAAAGGCTGCCCCAGCGGGATTGCATGGCGCGCACGATCAGGCGGGGGCGTTGGACACCCTTGAATCGGGGCAAGGTGGCGTCCAGTACCTCGCCGAACACCGCTCGGGCGCGGTCAAGATACCAGCGGTGCAGAAGCACTTTCACGCGGTCTGGATCGGCGTCACCGGGCAGGCTGACGACCAGTTTGCCACGCGCAAGTTTCACGCCGGCCGCGTCTTCTTGCAGCACCTTCAGCCGGTATTGCCGGCCGAGGTAGAGGTGCGATTCGCCGTTGACGTACTGCCGCGCCGGGGTACGTGGGCGGTAGCGCTCGAACTCCGCCAGTTGCCGGCTGATCCAGGCAGCCCGCTTCCGCACCCGTGCGGCGATCACGCCTTCCGGGCAACCAACCGGCGCGCGCACCAGCACGTGGCTGTCCGGGTGCACCTCGATGGCCAGGGTCTGCCGAGAGGCCAGGAAGCGCACCTCGTAGCGGATCGTTTCGGTGCCGTATGTCAGCGTTCCGGTCATCGCCTTCACCCGGCCATCCGGTGGCGGGCGAGCTGCATGGCCTTTTCGATGATCTCGTCCATCTCTTCAGTGGACAGCGCGATGCCGCGTGCGCCCTTGACCTCGTCGTAGAGGTAGTCGTCGATCTCGTTTATGGTCCGGCGCTGGGCGTCGAGATCGTCCCAGTAGCCGACCTTGCGGTTGCGCCGGAAGATGTCCCACACCGCCACTGCGGCCTCGGCGGCGGCCGTCTGCGCCTGGCCTGCGTCGCTCTGGTAGTTCGCCACGAAGGGCCGCAGCAGGCCATAGACGGCAGCCGCGTCGGCATCGCCGTTCAGCTCGGGCGGCAGGTCGTCGCCCTTGCGCGAGACGACTGCATCCTTGATTTCCGTGACACGCTGCAGGTACTCCAGATCGGACAGGCGCCGTGCGCGGTAGTCGTCGATGGCCTGCTGGATCAGCCTCGAGAACTTCTCGTAGAAGGCCGGATCCTGCTCCAGCCGTTCGTTGATGGCGCGCTTGGTGGCATGAGCGATCATGTCGGCCTTGGCGCCAAGGTTCTTCTCGCTACCCGCGCCCTGCTGGTCGACCACCTTCTGGAACGCGGCCTCGTCGAAGATGTTCACCGGGGCGTTCAGCTGCACCACCTCGGAGGCCGAAATGTGGGTGTCCAGCAGCTTCTGGATGTGCGGCTCGAAATCTCGGTAGTCCACCGATTCCGCATAGCGCAGCTTCACGGCCGCTTTCAGGTTGACGAAGCGCTTCAGATCCTCCTTGTAGCCACGCACCTTCTGCTCAGGCGTATCGGTGATGAAGCGTTCGCTCGATAGCGCTATCGCCAACGTCTTGGCGTAGGCAGACAGCCGCTCATAGAAATCGGCCCGCAACTTCTCATCGGCCAGCAATTGTTCGAAGGCCTCCTCGTCCTGGCGATTCCTGGTCGTCTTGAACAGGTCCCACAGCTCGGCATGGCGCTGCGGCAGCGTCCTGGTCTCTTCGTGGATCGACGCCAGCGCACCGGTGAGGTCGGCCTCTTCAAAGCCCTCCAGGGCGCTATAGGTAGTCAGTGCCTGGTCCAGCTCGCCCAGGATGCCGACGTAGTCGATGACGTAGCCGAAGTCCTTGGTGCGGCTGCCGGCTTCGTCTTCGTAAAGGCGATTGACCCGGGCGATGGCCTGCAGGAGCGTGTGGTCCTTGAGCCGCCGTGCCAGATAGAGCACCGTGTTGCGCGGTGCGTCGAAGCCCGTCAACAGCTTGTCCACCACGATCAGGATCTCCGGTTCGTCGCCGAACTTGAAGGCGTTGACGATCTGCTTGTTGTAGTCCTCCTCAGAGCCGTAGCGCTTCATCATGCGCTGCCAGAATGCCACCACGACGTCGGTGGACTCATCAGCATCGACCTCGTCGAAGCCCTCACGCTCGTCGGGCGGAGAGATGATCACCTCGCTGGACACTCCATTCCCTTGGGCACCCAGCTCGTCCAGAAACGCCTTATAGCGCAGCGCTGCGGCCTTGTTCGGTGCCACCAGCTGCGCCTTGAAGCCCGTACCCTGCCAGTTCTGGCGGTAGTGCTCGCAGATGTCGAAGGCGCGCATGTAGATCACCTGCTCGGCCTTGTTCAGCATCTCTGCGCGAGCATACTTCTTCTTCAGGTCCGCCTTCTGCTCGTCCGTCAGTCCCTGGGTGTGGCGCTCGAACCAGATGTCGATGGCGCCCTGGTTCTGCTCCAGCTCGACCATGCGTCCTTCATAGAGCAACGGCACGATGGCGCCGTCGGCCACCGCCTGGTCGATCGCATAGGTATGGATCACGCCGCCGAACCTGGCCACGTCGCTCTTCTCGCGGGTCAGCAGCGGCGTGCCGGTGAAGCCGATGTAACAGGCGTTGGGAAACATCTGCCGCATGCGCGCCGAATAGCTGCCGAGCTGGGTACGCTGGGTCTCGTCTACCAGCACGAAGATATCCGGCGAAGGGTCGCTGAATTTTTTGTATGCCAGCGCCTTGTCGAACTTGTGCACCAGGGTCGTGACGATGTGCGCCTTGCCGTCAGCCACCAGCTCCACCAGGTGACGACCGCTCTCGGCCCGGTCGGGAGTAAGACCACAGGCGGCGAAGGTATTGCCAAGCTGCTTGTCCAGGTCCACCCGATCGGTGACCAGCACGATGCGCGGGTTGCGGATGCTGGGTTCCAGTGCCAGCGCGCGGGCCAGCATCACCATGGTCAGCGATTTGCCCGAACCCTGGGTGTGCCAGACGATGCCGCCGCGGCGCTTGCCGCTGTCGTCCGTCTGCTTGACGCGGGCGAGCACCTCGCGGATGGCGAACACCTGCTGGTAGCGCGCGATCTTGCGCACGCCGCCGTCGAATACGGTGAAGGCCCAGGCCATCTCCAGCAGGCGCTCCGGGCGGCACAATGCGTAGAGAGCCCGGTCCTGCTCGGTCACCTGCCGCCCGACAACGTAAGGCGCGATCTCCTCGCGCACGCCCAGCTCGGCAAAGGCCAGTTCGAACAACGAGGCCTTGACCGACTTCGGCAGCGGGCGCTCCATCAACTGGGCGAGCTCGGCGTCTGCCACCACCTCCTTCCACTTTGACCAGAACTTGGTCGCGGTGCCGGTCGTGGCGTAGCGGGCCTGGTTCTTGTTCACCGCCAGGACGGTCTGCACGTAGGTGAACAGGCGCGGTATGTATTCATCGCGCTGATTGCGGATGGTCTGCGAGATAGCCTGGGCGACCTCGACCTTGGGCGACTTGCACTCGATCACCGCGAAGGGAATGCCGTTGACGAACAGCACGATGTCCGGTCGGCAGGTCTCGACGCTGCGAGTGCGCTCCACCGCGAACTCGGCGGTTACGTGATAGACGTTGTTATCCGGGTTGCGCCAGTCGACATAGTTCAGGGTGAAGCTCTTGAGATCGCCCTCGATGGACTGCTCCAGCGCCACGCCCAACGTCAGCAGGTCGTACACCGCCTCGTTGGTCTTGAGCAGGCCGTCGTACTTGACGTTCTTCAGCCGCTGGATCGCGCTCTGGATGTTCTCCTCACTGAAGAGATAACTGCCGCCCTTATGCTGGATACGGTTCAGCTTCTTCAACTGCTCGCGCAGGATCTCTTCCAGCAGCACATTGCCGGCCTTACCGCCGCGTGCCGCCAGTGCCTCCGCTGGCGCCAGGTACCGGTAACCCAGGTTGACCAGCACCTGCAGGGCCGGAATCTGGGAGAGGGTTTTTTCGTCGAAGCGGAAACTGTTCATGGCTACGCCCCTCGGACACGTGCCGCGGCTTCCACCTTATCGATGATTGCCTTCACGCAGCCGTCGATGGTGCTTTCGTCCTGAAAGTCTGCCGGTGCAGCCAGGGTTGCCCTGCCATCGTCGACGAGTTTGTCCGCGTGCTTCTTCACACCACGCTTGCTGCTGTTGTATACGGCGATTGAGTGACCGCCTTGGTCCTTGACCAGCCGCATGCAAGGAATGTCAGTTTCGCCGTCCCCGATGAAAATCATGTTCTCGAACGGCACCGGGCGCTGATCCTTCGGCACAAACTTGTTGATCACCGAGTTGTCGTGAACGTCCAGGCTGCCCTTATTGATACGGAACAAGTACTGGGTCTTAGTCGTGTAGTTGACGGCCAGTGCGGGCCAGCAGGCTACTCCGTTGTGATCGAACATAAAGCCCGAGGCATAGATCTTCTTGAACTCCTTGTAGATCGACGTCC
>JBFZDU010000061.1:0-3511 GCA_041307205.1 Gammaproteobacteria bacterium
CCTCGTTCCTCGTTCCTCGTTCCTCGTTCCTCGTTCATCGTTCCTCGTTCCTCGTTCCTCGTTCCTCGTTCCTCGTTCCTCGTTCCTCGTTCCTCGTTCCTCGTTCCTCGTTCCTCGTTCCTCGTTCCCGTCAAAACCCCAACGCCAGTAGCGCCAGCAGTCCAATCCCCAGGCCGCCGGCGATCTGCCAGAGCAGGTCGGCCCGGGCCATGCGCCGGCGGCGGCGTTGTACCCCGGCTTCGATCGCGGCGCGGCTTGCGGCATCGATTTGCGGGTCCAGATAGACGCGGCGGTGGCTGAGGTCTATGGCCTCGATTCCGGCCACGGCCTCCTCCAAAGTCGCGCGGTAAGTCCCGGCGTCGGCATCCACCAGGCGCCGGCGCAGCGCGTTGTGTGCATGCATGCGCGCCGCCTCCAGGTCATTGAAGCGCACCACCAGCCGCACTGCCGGGTCCGTGCCGGCGGTCGGCGGTGGTGGTGCCGACGCGACCTTGCGCAGGCGCACCAAGCCGGGGTGGCTGGCACTGGTTTCAAGGCACAGGAAGCCCGCATTCATACTGGTCTTTTCAACAGAAAACCGACAGCGGTGCAAGCGCCCCGCCGGGATCTTGGTGCAATATGGCGTCTAGAATTTACCCACCAAGCTCACTTCGCGAGGCAAACCGTGGCAGACATCCAGCTTTCCGCACAACTCTTCGATGACATTCAGCAGGCGGTGGAACGGCAGCAGCCGGGCGCCGATCATGGCGTGACCCTACAGTACCTGGCGGCCGTCACCGGGTATCTCCTGGGCAACCAGACCCACCTCAGCGGGGAGCAGCGGGCTGCCTTCCTGGACGAGCTGTGCGCGTTCGCGCGGCATGTGGCGGACGACGTCGGCGAGCGTCGCCGCGAGCGCGAAGGGGCGGCGCAGCAGAGCGCTGTCGGCTATTGGGAGCCGCCCAAGAGCTGAGACTTGGCCGTGGTGGGGCGCGGAATCGGATAGAATTTGGCTTCTTCCTCCGATTGCCAGGCCGAATGCGTGACCAGTCCGTATGCCGCCGAAAAGCTGATCGCCCAAGCCCGGCGGCTGGCTGCGGAATATCGCCGCACCATGGGCAAGCCCCTGCCGGGTATCAGCAACGAGATCGCCGCACACGACGCGGCGCGGCTGTTGGGCCTGGAGGCCAGGGCCGGCGGGGAGGGCGGTTGGGATGCCGTAGAGCCTGGGACCGGGCGCCGGATCCAGATCAAGAGCCGCACCATATTCGACGAGGCCAAGGGCGGCGAGCGCATCGGCCAGCTCAAGCTGAACCAGGAATGGGACGCCGTGGTGCTGGTGCTCATGGACGACGAGTACGAACCCTACGAAATCTACGAGGTCGACCGCGCCGCGGTCGCTGAGGCCCTGGCCCAGGCCAGCTCCAACCGTGCCAAGCGTGGCGCCATGTCGGTGGCCCGGTTCAAGATCATCGGTCGGCTGCGCTGGGACAGTGTGAACGGCCTGGGCGATGAGGTCTGGGACAATCAGGCCGGCTGATGTCTGACGTCGCGGAGCTGCTGGGACCCGGGGGGCTGCTGGCGCGCACCTTGCCCGGTTTCGCCTACCGGCCGCAACAGTTGGCGATGGCCGAGGTCATAGCAGCGACCCTGGCGGAACGCGGCCGGCTGATCGCCGAGGCCGGCACGGGCACCGGCAAGACCTACGCCTACCTGGTGCCGGCCTTGTTGTCCGGGATGAAGGTAGTCATCTCGACCGGCACCCGCAACCTGCAGGACCAGCTGTTTCTGCGCGACCTGCCGCGCCTGCGCGACGCCCTGGCCAGCCCGGCCCAGGCGGCGTTGCTCAAGGGGCGGGCGAATTACCTCTGCCAGCACCGCCTGGATCTGGCGCTCGCCGATCCGCGCGGGCAGCGCCGCGAGGTGATCGGCCTGCTGCACCGGGTACGCGAATGGTCGCGCCGCACCGCGCGCGGCGATATCGCCGAGCTGGTCGATCTGGCGGAAGATGCGCCGGTATGGCCGCTGGTGACCTCGACCACGGATAACTGCCTGGGCCAGGACTGCCCGGCCTGGAGCAAGTGTCACCTGGTGGAGGCGCGCCGGCGCGCTCAGGAGGCGGACATCGTGGTGATCAACCACCACCTGCTGTGCGCCGACTTCGCGCTCAAGGACGACGGCTTCGGCGAACTGCTGCCCACGGCCGATGCCTTCGTGATCGATGAGGCGCACCAGCTGCCCGAGGTGGCGAGCAGCTTCTTCGGCAGCAGCGTCAGCACCCGGCAGTTGTTGGAACTGGCGGCGGATACCAAGACCGAATACCACCGCGAGGCGGGCGATCTGCCCAAGCTGGAGGAACAGACCGAGCGCCTCGCCAAGGCGGCCCGCGATCTGCGCCTGGCCTTCGGCGTCGATCCGCGGCGCGGCCCCTGGCAGGAACTGCACGACGATCCCGCGGTGCAGACCGGTATTGCCACCCTGCGCCAGGAACTCGCCGACTTGCATGGCATGCTCGAAGCGATCAAGGGCCGCGGCAAGGGGTTGGACAGCTGCCTGGGGCGCAGCGCGGCGCTGGCTGCCACGCTGCAGGGCCTGTGCGAGTCGGAAGGCAGCGGCGAAGTGTTGTGGTTCGAGACCCACGCCCAGAGCCTGCGCCTGAACAGCACCCCGCTCGATATCGCCGAGGTATTCGGCGCCCAGATGGCGCGGCACCCGGCCGCCTGGGTATTCACTTCCGCTACCCTGGCGGTGGGCAGCAGCTTCCGCCACTTCCAGGATCAACTTGGGCTGCACAGTGCCGCGACCGCGCAATGGGACAGCCCGTTCGATTACGCCACTCAGGCGTTGTGGTACGTGCCGCGCGGCCTGCCCGAACCCAGCGATCCCGGCTATACCCGCGCGGTGATGGAGTTGAGCCTGCCGCTGCTCGAAGCCAGCGGCGGGCGCGCTTTCCTGCTGTTCACCAGTCGCCGCGCCTTGCAGCAGGCGGCGGAGTGGCTGGACGGGCGCACCAACTTCTTGCTGTTGGTGCAGGGCGATGCGCCCAAGGCCGAACTGCTGGAGCGGTTCGTGCGCGACGGTCACGCAGTGCTGCTCGGCACCGCCAGCTTCTGGGAGGGGGTGGACGTGCGCGGCGAGGCGCTGTCGCTGGTCATCATCGACAAGCTGCCGTTCGCCGCCCCGGGCGACCCGGTGCTGCAGGCACGGCTCGATGCCTTGCGCCAGCGTGGCGGCAACCCCTTCATGCAGTACCAGGTGCCGCAGGCGGCGATCGCCCTCAAGCAGGGCGCCGGCCGACTGATCCGCGACGGCGCCGACCGCGGCGTGTTGGTGGTCTGCGACCCGCGCCTGCTGCGCCGCGACAAGCCCTACGGCAAGGTGTTTCTGGACGCCATGCCGCCCTTCGCGCGCACCCGTGAGCCGGCCGAGGTGCTGGCATTTTTCCGCGACGCAGCGGCCGTGCCGCAGGCGGTGTCCACATGAAAGTCCTGGCCATAGACACCGCCGAAGAGGCCTGCTCGGCGGCACTGTA
>JBFZDU010000062.1:0-3228 GCA_041307205.1 Gammaproteobacteria bacterium
CAGGGCGGACTGGACCTGGTCGGCATCCAGGCCACTGGCCGTCACCACCAACCCGACCAACACCAAGCCCAGGCCCAGCTCCGCGACAGCGGCAGGACGTTGCAGGTCGCGCCGCCAGAACGGCAGCACCAGGCCCAGACCGCCGACCACCAGCATGCCCAGGCTGTTTCCCAGCCACCACAGCAACCAGACGTTGGCCAGCCGGATCTCGGCGCCCGCCAGCTGCCACATCGCATAAGTCCCCAGGGTGGCGCTGAACAGCGGTCCCAGCACGGCGGCGGCGAGCACGAACAGCAGGGTGTCGCGCACATTGGACAGGGCGGGGTCCAGCCCCAGGCGGCGCAGCAACAGGACCGGCACGGCCACCTCCAGGACGCTGCCCAGGGCCGCGATCAGCGCGACCGACCAGGGCAGACCGACCGACAGCGCCAGGGCCAGCATGGCGGGCAGTATCAGCAACGCGTAGCGCGTCCCGAACCAGAAGCTCAGGGCGAAGGCGGCCCCTGCCGCCGGCCACAACGGCGTCACCCCGGTCTGCGCCGACTGCAGCGCCAACCCCGCCAGGCCGAGCAGGTAGTAGGCCAGCAGGAAGCCCAGCGCCACACCCAGGGCCTGCCGCCCGCTGAGGTGCAGCGGCGGCGCGGCACCGTCGCCGTCCGGTTCGTGCCAGAAACCGTTCTTCATAACGACCCGGCCCAGTCCAGTGCGACCGGCCGCAAGGCGGCGCGCGCCGCCGCCGGCTGGTCCTGCCACAGCTCGGCATAGGTCCGGGCGCTGCCCGGGTAATGCTCCTGCGGGGCCAACTCCGCCAGCGGGCCGAGGACGAAGGGATAGCCGAGGATATCGGGATGCGGCAGCGGCTGACCGGCCACGGTGCCGACCCGGTCGCCGTAGCTGAGCAGGTCGAGATCCAGGGTGCGCGGCCCGAAGCGGGGCCCGCCGCGCTCCCGGCCCTGGCCATCCTCGATCGCCCGCAGCGCACTGCGGACCGCCGCTGGGTCGAGCGCGGTCTCGAAACCCACCACCAGGTTGTAAAAAGGCGCGCCGGCGAAACCGACCGCGTCGGTCTCGTACACGCTGGAGATGCGCAGCGCGCCGAACCGCGCCCGCAGCTCGGCGATGGCGGCGCGGATATGCGCCTCGCGCTCGCGGTTGCTGCCGACGCTCACCCAGACCCGGGCCATCAGTGCCGCTCGCCGCGTTCGATGATCACCCCGACGTCGGTGGCGCCGCGCACCGCGCCCTGCTTGTTCAGGCTCAGGCGCACCCAGCGCACGCCGAATTCCTCGCGGATGATCCGGGCACAGTGCTCCGCCAGGGTCTCCACCAACTGGAACTCGCTGGCGCCCACGAACTCGATCAGCCGCTTGGCCACGGCTTTGTAGTTCAGCGTGTCCTCAATGCGGTCGGTGGCGGCCGCGCGCGCGATGTCGGCGCTCATTTCCAGGTCCAGGATCAGGGTCTGGCGGGTCCGTCGCTCCCAATCGAAGATGCCGATGATGGTTTCGATCCGCAGATCGCGTAGAAAGACGATATCCATGGCCACCCGGGCGTTCAGCGTGCATGGTCGCGCGGCGACAGCGCGGCCCCCGCGCGCACCGGGCGGGGGTCGGGAAGAGGGCAACGGGCGTGCGGCTGGGCCCCGCCAGGGGCCGGGGCGGCCGCGGCTCTTGCCCGTCGCTTCGGCGGCATCTTAATCCAGCGCGGCGGGCACGCCCAGCCACGTCCTTGACCCGGTCGGGGTCGCGCCAAGAAAATACCCGCCCGCCCACCGGAGGCCGCCGTGACGTTCGACATCCTCGCCCCGCACTGGACGGCCGCCCTGCTGGTCCTGGGCGCCTACCTGCTCGGTTCGATCTCCAGCGCCGTCCTGGTGTGCCGTCTGCTGGGCCTGCCCGACCCCCGCACCCAGGGTTCGGGCAATCCCGGGGCGACCAATGTGTTGCGCCTGGGCGGCAAGAAGGCCGCCGCCATCACCCTGTTCGGCGACAGCCTCAAAGGCGTGCTGCCCATGCTGCTGGCGCACGCCCTCGACGGCCGCGAGGCGGTGCTGGCCGCCACCGGCATGGCCGCCTTCCTGGGCCACCTCTACCCGGTGTTTTTCCGCTTCCGGGGCGGCAAGGGCGTCGCCACCGCGCTCGGGGTGCAGCTCGGCCTGCACTGGGGGCTGGGCCTGGGGGTCGCGGCGATCTGGCTGTTCGTGGCCAAGGCCATGAACATCTCGTCGCTGGCCGGGCTGACCTCGATGGCACTGGCGCCGCTGCTGCTGTGGCTGATCTGGCCCTCCCCGGTGCTGCTGGGCATGCAACTGCTGATGACCGCGATCCTGATCTGGCGCCACCGCAGCAACATCCGCAACCTGCTGCGCGGGGCGGAGGGCAGGATCTCCGATGAGCGCGGCCCCCAAGAATAGGGCCGAGGGCCGGGGAACGGCGGGCGCGCCGGCCCGGTGCTCATCGTCAGTTCGCTTTACATCCGAAGAAAACGAGTAAGCCGTTTAATAACAAATACTTAACTTGTTTTATCCGGTGCTGTCGAAATTCCGGCGGAGCCGTCCAATCGCCTCATGCGCCAAAATCTGCGCCCCAAAGAGCTGGTAACAACCTGATAAATCAGGTTTTTTATATCGCTTTTTCGCGCCGGGCGGTACGGCGTGGCGGACGCTGGCCGGCCGCGCCCGTGGACTTGTCAGTTTTTTAAACACCCCCACCAGTCGAGGGCGTTTGCCACGCCAGCGGCGGGCGCTGACCGCACCAGCGACCGGCCCAACCAATTGATTGTACTGGGCAATTTTTCACCAACCCTTGCCGGAGTGACAGCTTGGCACGGTAATCGCGTTACCAATGGCGCAAGCATTTAAAAATGCCGTTGAAGGAAAAACGAAGATGAAAAAACTACTCGCACTAAGCTTGGCCATGGCGTGGGTATTAGGCCCATCAGCGGCCAACGCCTTTGTCATCAATTCAAACACAGCGATCAACACCGAGTTCACTGTGGGCTATAGCTTGGCAACCGACGCGACAGACCCCAATGGCAACACCAATCTAACGGGCCAGGATCTTACGGCGACCGTATTATTCAAACTGTTGGATTTCAATTCGACGGCTGACTTCATAAGCCTCGAATTGACCGTTACCAACACGACAGCAGCCAACGATGATTCGGTTGGCCTTCAGTCTGTGGCTTTCGGCGTCGATCCAAATGTGACCGGTGTGACTTTCGTCGATG
>JBFZDU010000063.1:0-3389 GCA_041307205.1 Gammaproteobacteria bacterium
GTCAAGCACTATCCCGAACTGTTCCGCAACGAACCGGAAACGCTGGCCCAAGCCCAAAGCCTGGCGGCACGTACCCGCGAGCTGTCCGCCTTCCTCGCCGAATCCGGCGTCGAACCCGTCATCGACACGCGTTTCACCGGCAAGGTCGCCATGCACGATTCCTGCTCGGCCCGACGCGAACTGGGCATCCACGCAGCGCCGCGCGCGCTGCTGGGCAAGCTCGCGGGCGTCGAGCCGGTCGAATTGAAAGACGCAGAAGTCTGCTGCGGTTTCGGTGGAACCTTCTGCGTGAAATACCCGGACATTTCGGCGCGCATGGTGTCGGACAAGGCCGAGTCGGTGATCGCCAGCGGCGCTGACGTCCTGGTCTCCGGCGACCTCGGCTGCCTGATGAACATCGCCGGCCGCCTCAAGCGCATGGACAGCCCGGTGCGGGTCTATCACCTGGCCGAGTTGCTGGCCGGCATGACCGATGCGCCGGGCATCGGCGATGGTACCCAGACATGAAGCCGACTTCCGGCACCTTCACCGACAATGCCCACCGGGCCCTGCACGACGTCACCCTGCAGCAGGCCCTGGCCAAGGCCGGCGTTGGCTTCGTAGACAAGCGGCGCGCCGCCCTGTCCGACCTGCCCGAGTTCGGCGCCCTGCGCGAGGCCGGGCGTGCGATCAAGGACCACACGCTGGCCAACCTCGACCACTACCTGTTGCGCTTCGAGCAGCAGGTTGCCGCGAATGGCGGCCAGGTGCACTGGGCCGAAACACCGGAGGAGGCCTGCGCGGCCGTGCTCGACATCTGCCAGCGTGCCGGGGCGAAAATGGTCGCCAAGGGCAAGTCCATGGTCGGCGAGGAGATCGCCATCAACGATGCGCTCGAAGCTGCCGGCCTCGAAGTGGTCGAGACCGACCTCGGCGAATACATCATCCAGATCGCGCACGAGCCGCCCAGCCACATCATCGCGCCGGCGGTGCACAAGACCCGCGCCCAGATCGCCAGACTGTTCGAGAACCTGCATCACCAGCCGGGCCTGACCCGGCCTCTGGAAACGGTGCCGCAGATCGTCGACGAAGCGCGGCAGATCCTGCGCGACAAGTTCCTGTCGGCGGACGTCGGCATCACCGGCGCCAACTTCCTCATCGCCGAGACCGGCTCCACCGTCATCGTCACCAACGAGGGCAACGGCGATCTGTCCGCCACCCTGCCCCGCGTGCACATCGTGCTCGCCAGCATCGAGAAGGTGGTGCCGACCCTGGAGGACAGCTCCGTGCTGCTGCGGCTCTTGGCGCGCAGCGCCACCGGCCAGGAGATCACGTCCTACACCACGTTCTTCACCGGTCCTCGCCGAGGCGAGGATGCCGACGGCCCCGAGCAATTCCACGTGGTGCTGGTCGACAACGGACGCAGCCGCATGCTCGGCGGCGCCTATCACGAGATGCTGCGCTGCATCCGCTGCGGCGCCTGCCTCAACCACTGCCCCGTTTACAGTGCGGTCGGCGGGCATGCCTACGGCTGGGTCTATCCGGGGCCGATGGGCGCGGTGCTGACGCCCTTGATGGTCGGACTGGACGAAGGCAGGCCGCTGCCCAATGCGTCGACCCTGTGCGGACGCTGCGAGGAAGTCTGCCCCATGTCCATCCCGCTACCGAAATTGCTGCGCGAACATCGCCGGCAGGAATTCGAGCGCAAGCTCGCCCCGCCGCGCAGCCGCTGGGCCCTGGCCGTCTGGGCCTTCTGCGCGCGGCGGCCGCAGTTCTATCGCCGGGTCATGCGCTTCGGGATCGTAATGCTGAACAAAATGAGCGGTGGCCGCGGCCGCTTCCGCAGCCTGCCTTTCGCGCAGGGCTGGACGGCCGCGCGCGACCTGCCAGCGCCGCAAGGTGAAACCTTCATGGCCCAATGGCAGCGGAGAAAGCATCATGAATAACAGCCGCGCAGCCATCCTCGGCCGGATCTCGCAGGCGCTGGGTCATGAGGCCGCAGCCGATGCCCCGGCAGTCATGCAGCGTGTAAACGACCCTGCGCGCGGCCCGCAGCCGCAATGGCCGGAAACCCCGCGCGAGCGCTTCCTGGCCAAGCTGGCCAAGGTAGCCGGCACCTATGCCGAGATCGCCTCGGACGCGGAGATCGCCCGCGCGGTCGCGGATTACCACGCGGCGCAGAACCTGCCGCCGCGCCTGGTGGTTGCGCCACATCCGTTGCTGGCCGGAGTCGTCTGGCCGGAAGGCTGGCAGGTGGAGCGCCGCCGCGCCCAGGGCGACGACCGCGTCGGACTCACCGTGGCATTTTGCGGCATCGCCGAGACCGGCAGCCTGGTTCTGCTGTCGGGACCGGACAGCCCGACCACCTTGAATTTTCTGCCCGACGATTTCCTCTGCCTGCTGCCGGAAAGTGGCATCGTGCCGCGCATGGAAGACGCCTGGGCCCTGCTGCGTGCCGAGCGCGGCAACCTGCCGCGGGCAACCAACCTCATCACCGGCCCCTCGCGCACCGCCGACGTCGAGCAGACCATCCAGCTCGGCGCGCACGGCCCACGCCGGCTGCATGTCCTGCTGAGCGCAGGTTGAGCCAGAGGGTTTAATTAGGGTTTGCGGTTCGTGAAGATTGATTCGGATGGCGTAAATCGGCCAGGAGCAGAAATACCGATCCAGAATCTCCACCGTCTCCTGTTCGCCCGAATACGGACGCTCAGCAACACTCATCCCGTCCGGATTATTGGGGGTTGTTATAGAGACACAGAAAAACAAAAAGCGATAGCGAATCATGTGGTTACATGATCATAATGGACACCCTAAAAAATAATGCTATACGGACGTTGGCGTCCGTATATTAACTGTTAGGTTTCAGGAGTCGGCACGCGTGGACCCTTTTATGCTCAGCGTGATCGTTGTCGTCTTGGCCTTCGTGGCTGTGGTATTACGCACGAGCTATCGCTGGAAAGGCGTATGGCGTTGGCTCGCCATCCTTCCATTGGCGTTATTAGCTTGGGCTGTCGTCAACATTGAGCGCAATATCGAAGCACACAATCTTCTGCCCTTTGAGCTTCTTATCTGGGTTGTATTTGGCCTAATCCTCCTTGGAGTTTTGTCGGCCATTCGGTCTCGCGTTGCGAAGTAATATCAACAGCAAAACATCCATGACCATGCGAAACGAGAAACCTAACACCGCGGTTAAGGCGCTCATTCCGGTCGCTGGGACGCGCCGCAAGCGACGCGCCCCCAACCTTAAACGTTAGGCGTCATACCCACCAATCATGCCGAAGCGCTCTAACGATTTCCAGCGACTTGTGAAGCTAATTCACGAGGCCTTCTCATCGACCGATGGGACGAAAGTAACGGAGAGTGCACTGCTTTTGGAACCTGACGGAACTCCATGCGAGATCGACATTCTG
>JBFZDU010000064.1:0-3331 GCA_041307205.1 Gammaproteobacteria bacterium
CTGGATCAAGACCATGCTCGAGGGCCAGATTCTGACCTGGGGCGGGGATCGTGTGGACATGGCGAACTCGATGGAGGCGAGACCGCCGTTTCTCGGCCATCATCTGGCCGAGAGCGCCGCCCGCTTGCCGCCATCGCTGCGCATCAAGGGGCGCACGGAGAAGTACGTCCTGCGCGAGGCCATGAAGGGCCTGCTCCCCGAGGTGCTCTACAAGCGCGAGAAGTTTGCCTTCATGGCGCCGCCGGCGCACACCGATCCGGCCAAGTGGGCAGCGATGCGGACACTGGCCGAGGAGTTCCTGTCGCCGGCTGCGATCAGGGATGGCGGGGTGCTGAATGCCACGGGGGTTGCGAAGCTGTTCGGGCTGCACGATGACCCTGCCATGACGGCCGCCACCCAGAACAAGCTGGACGCGGTCATCAATCACATGTTGGGCGTGCAGGTGCTGCACCGCCACTTCATCGCGGCGGATATCCCGGCCTTGGCGCGTAAACGGGCGCAATCATTGGGTTGGCATGCCAGCTGATCTTGTACTTACCGGACCAGCAGCGCACCCGCGAAGAAGGCTACCGTCGAACGCCTGCAGCGCCCCCGCCCCTTCCGGGTGCGGGGAGTGCGTCCGACTCCCACCGAGCCGCCGAATCGGCCTAAGCCCCCAGCGCCTTGGCGTGATAGGCGATGTGCTCGCCGATGAAAGTGGCGATGAAGTGGTAACTATGGTCGTAGGCCGGCTGCAGACGCAGCCGCAGGTTGATGCCAGCGCGCTGACAGGCATCTTGCAGCGCCTCCGGCAGCAGTTGCCCCTGCTCCAGAAACTCGTCGGCCGTACCCTGGTCGACCAGAATCTCTGGGACCCTGGCGCCGGCCTCGATCAATTCCACCGCGTCGTAATCGGCCCACTGGCGCGGGTCGTCACCGAGATACGCGGAGAAGCAACCCTGCCCCCAGCCGCACTGCGTGGGATGGCAGATCGGCGCGAATGCTGACACCGACTGATAGGCGCCCGGGTTCTTCAAGGCGCAAATCAAGGCGCCATGCCCACCCATCGAATGGCCGCTGATCGATCGTCTGTCGGGTATGAGCGGCAGATTGGCCTGTATCAGTGCCGGCAGTTCATGGACCACGTAATCGTACATTCGGTAATGCCGGTTCCACGGCGCCCGGGTGGCGTTGACGTAGAAGCCCGCGCCCATGCCAAGATCGTACCGGTCCGGCGCATCCGGCACCGCGGCACCCCGCGGGCTGGTATCGGGCATGATCAGCGCCACACCCTGCTCGGCGGCGTAGCGCTGAGCACCGGCCTTGACCCGCACGTTATCGTCGGTGCAGGTCAGTCCGGACAACCAGTACAGGGCCGGCACGGCGCGCTGTTCGGCCTGCGGCGGCAGATACACCGAGAAGGTCATCGCGCAGTCACAGGCAGTGGAGTCGTGCGTGTAGCGGTTCAGATAACCACCGAACTCCCGAATGCTTTCGATCTTTTTCATCCCGGCCACTAGAACAGAATGACCGAGCGGATGCTCTCGCCACTGTGCATCAGGTCGAACGCGCGGTTGATATCCTCCAGGCCCATGGTGTGGGTCACCATGCGGTCCAGCTCGATTTCGCCGGCCATGTAACGGTCGACGTAGCCGGGCAGCTCGGTACGCCCTTTGACGCCGCCGAAGGCCGTGCCTTTCCAGGTACGCCCCGTAACCAGCTGAAACGGCCGGGTCGCAATTTCCTGGCCAGCGCCGGCAACGCCGATGATGGTCGAAACGCCCCAGCCCATGTGCGTGCACTCCAGCGCCTCGCGCATCACCTGGACATTGCCGATGCACTCGAACGAGTAGTCGACCCCGCCCTTGGTCATTTCGACGATGTGATCCTTGACACTGCCGCCGACCTGGCTCGGGTTGACGAAATCGGTCGCGCCCAGCGCCCTGGCCATCTCCCACTTGGCGGGGTTGGTGTCGATCGCGATGATCCGGGCCGCCTGCGCCATGACGGCGCCCTGCACGACCGACAGTCCTATGCCGCCGAGGCCGAACACCGCCACCGTCGAACCCGGCTCCACCTTGGCCGTATTCAGTACCGCACCGATGCCGGTGGTCACGCCGCAGCCGAGCAGGCAGACTTTGTCCAGCGGCGCCGCCCGATTGATCTTCGCCAGCGCGATTTCAGGCACGACTGTGTACTCGGAAAACGTCGAGCACCCCATGTAGTGAAAGATCGGGCTGCCGTTCTTCGAGAACCGACGGGTCCCGTCTGGCATGTAGCCGGTCCACAGGGTACTGGCGATCGATTGACACAGATTAGTCTTGGTCGAGGCGCAGTACTCGCACTCGCCACATTCGGGGATGTACAGCGGGATCACATGATCGCCGGGCTGCAGCGATTTCACGCCCGGTCCGCACTCGACCACCTCACAGCCACCTTCGTGCCCCAGCACGCAGGGAAAGGCCCCTTCCGGATCATCCCCGGAAAGCGTGAAGGCATCGGTATGGCACACCCCCGAGGCAATCACCTTGAGCAGCACCTCCCCTGCACGCGGGCCGGCGACCTCGATTTCCTCGATCTGGAGGGGCTGTTTCGGTTCCCATGCCACGGCAGCCCTGCATTTCATGTCCCACATCCTCATCACTGGTTTGCCGGACTGCGGTTATAGCAGGAACCAGCGAGCCACCGAAAGGCGCACGACCGCCTGATCGCGTCGCCCCCTGCAAGAAAGCGACAGGCGCTCGCCGTCAACAACCGGGTATCCCTTGCGTGAGCTGCCACGGGAGGGAAATCGCGGTCATCACGGGGCGGGGACCCATGATGAGATGGACATGCGCGGTCAATGACATCGAACCCGGCCGCGGTCTCGGCCAGTCCGTCACTCGTAAGACACCTTGGCCGTCAGCTTGTAGCCGACGCTGCGAACGGTCTCGATCAGCCGCGGTTCATGGGGATCGATCTCAAGCTTCTTGCGCAGCTTGCCGACGAGTACGTCGACGCTGCGGTCGTCCGGCGACCAGTCGCGCCCCGCCACCAGCTCCAGGATGGCGTCGCGGGAGAGGACGCGGTTGCCATGGCTGACGAAGATAGAGAGCAGTTGAAACTCGTGGGGCGTCAATGCCACCGGGGCCCCGGCAGGCGAGGTCAACTCGTAACTGGCGAGGTCGAAACGCCAGCCGCCAAAGCACGCGACGGAGCCGGCCGGCACGGCTGGTCCACCCCTGGCACGTTCAGAGGTGCGGCGGAGCACGCTCCGCACCCGCGCCAGGAGCTCTCGCGCGACGAACGGCTTGGTGACGTAATCGTCCGCCCCGAGCTCGAGTCCCACCACCTTGTCCGTGGTCTCGGCCTT
>JBFZDU010000065.1:0-3174 GCA_041307205.1 Gammaproteobacteria bacterium
ATAGCAAGATGCACCTGTTCACGCCGGCCCCCGATCGACTGTTTGTGCTGTTGTCCGCCGGCAACCTGGCAACCACCCAGGAGGTGATCAATCACCTGCAGCGCGACCTCGACTACCCGACCGGTGCGCCCAACCTGGCGAACGTGCGCTACCTGTTCGAGGCGGCGGAGTACATCGGCCGGGTGTCGCTGCAGGTGCAGCAGGAGCACGGCGCCGCCCTGTCCTCCTCGGGCGTGAGCGGCGAGACCACGCTGATCCTGGGCGGCCAGATCGCCGGGCAACCGCACGGCCTGATGCTGATCTACCCGCAGGGCAACTACATCACCGCCTCGCCCGAGACGCCCTACCTGCAGATCGGCGAGAGCAAATACGGCAAACCGGCACTGGACCGCATCGTCAACCCGCAACTGCACCTGGACGAGGGCGCGCGCCTGGCGCTGGTGTCCCTGGACGGCACGACCCGCTCCAACATCACGGTCGGCCCACCCTTCGAGGTCGCCATCTACCGCAAGGACCAGTTCGTGCTGAGCCAACGCTGCAAGTTCGATGAGCGCAATCCCTACCTGATCCAGGTACGCGAGGCCTGGAATGCCGGGGTGCGCGCCGCCTTCGAAAACCTGCCGCACTTCGAGTGGGAACACCGGCCCACCGTGGCGCCCGCCGGCGGCGCCCAGCCGCTGCCGGAGCAGGCCCAGGCCGCCAGTTGCCCCTTGGCAGAGGCCTACTACACGCCCCCACCGCCCCAGACCATGGGCTGACCGGCTAAACTCGCCGGCCACCACCAGACACCACCGGACCTTCGCATGACCACTTCCGCCGCCGTAACGATCGACGACTTGGCCGTCTATATGGAAGAACTCGGCCGCGCCGCGCGCCGCGCCAGCCGCACCCTGGCCGCCGCCAGCACAGCCGCGAAGAACAACGCCCTCGCCGCGATCGCGGCCGACCTGGACGCGCACCGCACGGTGCTCCTGGACGAGAACCGCAGGGACCTGAACGCCGGCGCCGCCAAGGGCCTGGAGCCGGCGCTACTGGACCGCCTGGAACTGACCCCGGCACGCATCGACGCCATGATCGAGGGCCTGCGCCAGGTGGCCGCCCTGCCCGACCCGGTCGGCCAGATCTTCGATCTCAACTACCGCCCGAGCGGTATCCAGGTGGGCCGCATGCGCGTCCCGCTCGGCGTGGTCGGCATCATCTACGAATCACGGCCCAACGTGACCGCGGATGCCGCGGCGCTGTGCCTCAAGGCCGGCAACGCCACCGTGCTGCGCGGTGGTTCCGAGGCCTTTCATTCCAACCAGGCGATCGCCCGCTGTATCCAGCGTGGCCTGGAGCAGGCGGGCCTGCCCGCGGCCGCCGTCCAGGTGCTTGCCACCACCGACCGCGCGGCGGTGGGTGCCATGATCACCAACCCCGCCGCGATCGATGTCATCATCCCGCGCGGCGGCAAAGGTCTGATCGAACGCATCAGCGCCGAGGCCCGGGTGCCGGTGATCAAACACCTAGACGGCATCTGCCATGTCTACGTCGATGATGAAGCCGATCCGCAGAAGGCCTATGACGTGGCGCTCAACGCCAAGACCCAGCGCTACGGCACCTGCAATACCATGGAAACCCTGCTGGTCAACGCCACCATTGCCGCGGACTTCCTGCCACGGATCGCCGTCGCCTACTGGGAGAAGGGCGTCGAGTTGCGCGGCTGCGACAGCACCTGCGCCATCCTGGGCGAACCCTGCCGCGCCGCCACCGCCGTCGACTGGGACACCGAATACCTGGCGCCGATCCTGTCGATCCGGGTGGTCGACGACCTGGACCAGGCCATGGCACACATCGCCGCGCACGGCTCGGCCCACACCGACAGCATCGTCACCGAGAACATCACCAAGGCACGCCGCTTCCTGCGCGAAGTCGACTCCAGTTCGGTGATGGTCAACGCCTCCACCCGCTTCGCCGACGGTTTCGAATATGGCTTGGGCGCCGAGATCGGCATCTCCACCGACAAATTCCATGCCCGCGGCCCGGTGGGCCTGGAGGGCCTGACCTCGGTGAAGTTCATCGTCATGGGTGACGGACACATTCGTGAGTGACCAGGGCCGAGGGCCAGGTAACGCGAAGAAGGCCGCGCCGGCGGCACGCCCCAACCTCGACCCTCGGCCCGCGACCCTCGGCCCTGCCATCGGCATCCTCGGCGGCACCTTCGACCCGATCCATTTTGCTCATCTGCGCATCGCGCTGGACGTGGTCGAGGCACTCGACCTGGAAGCGGTGCACCTGGTGCCACTGAACGTCGCGGTACACCGCACCCAGCCGCTGGCGGGCGGCGCGCAGCGCCTCGCCATGGTCGCCGCAGCGGTCGCGGACGAACCGCGACTGCTGGCCGACGGCCGCGAACTGGCGCGCCCCGGCGGCTCTTATACGGTCGACACCCTGCAGGACTTCCGCGCCAAGTTCGGGTCCGATCGGCCCTTGTGCCTGCTGTTGGGCAGCGACGCCTTCAACGGCTTTCTCGACTGGCACGCCCCGCTGCAGATCGTCGAACTGGCCCACCTGGTGGTGATGCAGCGCCCCGGCTATCGCCTGCCGGAAGACGCGGCCCTGCAATCCCTGGTGATCCAGCATCGCGCCCACCACCCCGACGAGCTGCGCCGCGCCCCCGCCGGCCGCATCCTGTTCCAGCCGGTCACCCAGCTCGACATCTCGGCCAGCGACATCCGCGCGCGCATTGCCGCCGGGCGCAGCGCACGCTACCTGACCCCAGCCGCCGTGCTCGATCTGATCGAGCACCAGGGCCTGTACCGCGCGGGCAGTCCATGAACCGCCGCTGCCGGCGCTTATTCGGTTATCATGCCGCCATCAACCGCCCGAGCAGATAACCGCATGCAGGTAGAAGCGCTCCGCGACCTGGTCGTGACCGCCCTCGAGGACATGAAAGCCGTCGACATCCAAGTCCTGGACGTGCGCGGCAAGACCTCAGTCACGGATTTCTTCGTCATCGCCTCCGGTACCTCCGACCGCCACGTCAAGGCGTGCGCGGAGGCCGTGGCCTTCAAGGCCAAACAGGCGGGCGAAGTACCGCTGGGGATGGAAGGCCTGAGCGAGGGCGAATGGGCCCTGATCGACCTCAATGGCGTCGTGGCCCACGTCATGCAGCCGCGAGTACGCGATTTCTAC
>JBFZDU010000066.1:0-16150 GCA_041307205.1 Gammaproteobacteria bacterium
CCCGCTTCTCGGTGATGGCCTTCCAGCGGCGGAAACTCCCGAACACCTTGTCGGCCGAAGTACTGCCTTCTGCGCCGGCCATTTTCTCGAATTCGACGCTTGCCTGCCGGGTCATCCAGTCAAGGTATTCACCGCGCGCGATGCGGCCATAGCCTCCGCGGCCTTGTTCCGGCGGCTTGAGATTGCGCTATGAGTCGCGGAGGTTCGGACGGTTCCCGTTCCAGGAGCTGCCTTTGCAATGACCAGCCCGGGCCGGGAGTTATTGCCTTGGCGCGTGCCAGCCGGGTTCGTTCGGCCGGTGGGTCGGCCGCGGTAGCCAGCAAGCGCGGCCAAAACTGGGTGCGCCGTTGATCGGCATGATGGGCCGCAAGGCGCCGGTGCGGCGGATCAGGCCTGGCGCGGCTTGATGTCCTCCAAGGTGTCGAATCGCAGCCCGCTGTTGCCTTCGCCGCGGCCGCTGCGCTTGTTGTGGGCGTACCAGACGAAGGTGGCGCCGTCGTACCAGCGGGCGCGGCGGAAGCCGGTGTCGACGCGCACGCCGGCGCGTGGCACTTCCTCTTCGTGGATGAAATAGGGCGCCGCCTGGGTGTCGTCGGGCAGCAACCCGGCCCGCAGGATACGGGTGAGAGGGCGCACCGGACTCACCGTGTCCTGGAAGAAGCGCGGCATGGAGGCGCGCTGCAGGCGGATCGCGCGGTCCTCGCCGGGCTGGTGCACCGGCAGAAAGGGGATCCAGTTCTCGGGCACGCTGGTGGTCAGGCGGTAACGCAGCTCGGCGCCCGCCAATTCGACGGTCGGTACGATCGGCGGTTCGGCACGCTGCAGGGCGGCAGCGACCCGGCGGGCGTGGTCCAGACCGTCGTGGCTGCCCCCCAGGCCGTCGGGGACGCGCGCCTCGATGGCCCAGACGGTGTTGGCCAACTCGTCGCGCAACAGCCGTACCGATTCCTGCGGCGCGGCGTCGGCGATGTGTGGCACGGCGGGTGGGATCAGCAGATGCGCGCCCAGGGTAACGGCGCCCGCATCGGGCTGGCCGCCGAGGCTGAACATCTCCCAGCGGGTCCAGTCGCGCGGCGCCTTGCCGGTCGCGGACTGCACCAGGGTGCGTTCGCCGAACACGTCGTCGACCACGATGCCCTGGATCTCGGCCAGGGTGCCGACCGCTTGCGGGCAGGGGATGACGAACCAGTTGTTCCCGTAGACCAGGGCGAACTCGGTCACCAGGATGCGCGCCAGGTCGGTCGAGTCGGCGCGCAGCGTGCCAAGGTCGACCGCGCCGTCCTCGAACTCCCAGTAGCGCGCCCGCGGCTGGCCGGGGAACTCCGCCGGCGACGGAATGACCGTGAACACCCGCTCGCTGATGGCAGCGGCCGTGGCCGGGGCGTCGGCGCCGCCGACCTCGGCGCCGAGGTCGAAGCTGTACCAGTCGATATGCCCGCCGTGGTACTCGTCGGCGTCCAGCAGCAGCCGCCCGCCGCTGGGGCGCGGCACGCCCGCCGCGAAGCGGTATTCGAGCTGCGAGTCCTGCCAGGCGGGCACGTCGGCAGCCTCGGGGGTGCTGCAGTGGGCCGCGTGGAAGGCGCGCAGCGCGCGCAGCGCCTCGACCAGCAGCTCGCGATGGGCGTTGTCGACGCCGTTGTGCAGGCTCGCCGGCAGGGCCGACCAGACGATTGAGCCGGCCGGCAGCGCAGCGAGCAGGGCGAGGCCGTCGACCAGCCGGCCGCCGGCGGCGGCAAGCTGTTGGCGCAGGCGTGGATTGCCGTCGAAGCGCGCGCGGGCCAGCACCGCGGCCGGGTCGTCGCCCGTGATCTCTGGCGCGCGCAACGCGAAGCGGTCCAGGAACAGGCTGCGCCAGGCCGCGGCGTCGTAGGCCGGGCTGCCGCCGCCGGCGTTGAAGGCGTGCCCGTAGTGATCGAGCGTGCGCAGCCACTGGCGGCCGAGCTGGATGCGGCTGCCCCAGTCGTCCGGGGCGGGTGTGCGTTCGATCTGCGTCTCGATCGGCAGCTGGTCGGCGTAGGGCGTGAAGCCGCCGTGGGCGCCGCGCACCGCATCGAGTGGGGCACTGCGCAGCGCCAGCCGCGCGAATACCGCCGAGCCGGTGTCCTCGCCGTGGAACTCGCCGAACTGCCACTGCCGCGCCAGCAGCCACAGGCCGTCGTAGACCTCCGCGCGCAGCACGCGCGAGAAATCGGGTTGCCGGGTGCGCGGTTCGAGCCGGTTCCATACGCGCAGCGGTTCGCAGCTGGGGTTGTAGCTCATCTTGTGCTCCGCTCAGTTGTTGGCGCCGAAATCGAGAATGGCGCGCGACCCCGCCAGTTCCCGGGCACCGGCGTCTTCGATCCGGTTCGGCACCAGCTCGCCGAGTACCGCCGGCAGCAGCTGTGCGTACAGGGTGTCGTCCAAGTGCTCGGGTTCGACGGTGCGGTTGCGCGCGATCTCCAGGGTGTCGTGCAGCGTGTGCACCAGGTCGTCCCAGCGCCAGCTGCCACCGGGACGCGGCGAGACCGCGAGCAGCAGCGCCTGCGGCGGCGTCGCGTCCGGTTGGTCATAGAAGAAGCTGACGCCGGTGGTCTCCTCGCGCGCCGGGATGATCTCGGTCCAGTGATCGAGCAGCAGGGCGTGCATCGACCCCGTGTAGTACTTGAGCGGATCGGGGTCGATCACCAGCAGTGACAGCTTGTCGCCGGCGGGCGTGTGCTCGGTCGGATAGGCGATGCCGAGCCAGTAGTCTTCCGCGACCTCGGGCAACTGTGCTGGCTTGATGGCCGGGACAGTCGCTCCGAAGGCCTCGCCCAGGGCCCAGACCTGCTGCAGCCGGGCGAGGCTGTCGCGCACCCTGGCGGCACCGGCGAGGAAGCCGTCCATCGCGAACGGGCCGCCGTGGCGCAGCAGGCCGTCGCCCGACAACTGTCCGTGCAGTTGCGCCGCATTGCGCGGGGCAAAGGCCGGCACCAGCACCAAACCCTTGCCGAACAGTGCGGCCGCCGCTTCGAGCCGGGCGTCGAGCGTGGTCGCAGCTGTCAGTGCCGCCGCGGCGCGCTGCAGGCGCTGCGCACACTGGATGCAGGCGTTGACCAGGGCGTTGGCGAGGGTCGTGGCGACCGCATCGCGGCCGGCGAAGTCGAGCGGCGGCAGGGCGAGGCGGATGCCGAAGCCCGCCGCCTGCAGCAGCAGCCCGGCGAGCTCGCTGCGCCGCGCGAGCAGGGCATCGGTGGCGGGCAGCCCGGGGCGGTGTGCCTCGGCCCAGGCCCGGGGATCGACTGCGAGCGGCGAATCCGTCGGATCGACGTCGCCGTTCAGCACCCGCATCAGCGCCGTGCTGAGCACCAGCAGGCGCTGTTGCGCCTCGCCGATGCGCGCGTCGAGTTCGTCGAGGTCCCAGCCGGGTTGCGCCGCAGCGCCCTCTGCGACGCTGCCCTCGTCGAGGCTGAGGTCGTCGGCATGCGCCGGGCGGGCCTTGCCGAGCAGCGCCGCCGCTTCGCCCAGCAGCGCGGCGATCTCGTAAAGGGTCTTGACCTCGGCCGGCCAGTTGGGATCGCGGGTGGCGAAGTGCACGGGCGGGGCGGTGTAGCCGTTGTGCAGTGCCGCGCCCAGGTCGGCATCCGGGGGCAGCAGCGGTTCGATGATGCGCGCCGCCAGTTCGGCCTCGGCCTCTTCCAGGCCGCCGCCGAGCAGTGCCAGCCAGTCGATCGGCTGCAGCCCGAGCTGGGTGGCGCTGACCACCTGCGGCGCCGCGCCCGGCTCGCCGCACAGGCACAGAATCAGGTGCGGCGGCCCGAGCAGATCGCCGACCCAGCGGTTGAGCGCGGGCTCGGCATTGGCACGCGGCGTCATGGGCAGGTCCTGCCAGCCGGCCGGCAGGGCGGCACGGCGGTTGGCGGCGAGCGTGGCGCTGTCGGGCTGCAGGGCGCTGGCGATGCGGCGGCCGTCCACCACGTCGAGCGGCAGCAGCACCCGGTGGGTGAGGGTGATGCCGCTGCGCGGGGTGTCGATGACCTCGGGGCGTGGCATGGCGCGGCCTTCGGCCAGCGCGGACAGGACCGCGGCGGCGCGCGGGAAGTTGCCGCGCACGATCTGGAACACCCCTTCGGCCAGGGCCAGGTCGCCGAGCGCATCGAGGGCGTCGGCCAGGCCGTCGATGGCGCGCAGCACGCCGTCGCGGCGCGGCGCGTCGATAGCCGGCAGCCCCCAGGGCCGGCCGCTGTAGCTGCCGCCGTCGCGCAGGATCTCGAACAGGGTGCGGTCGCTGCGCCGGTCGAGATCGAGGTGCTGTTCCACCCAGTCGTTGACCGTGTCGAGCAGGGCGAGGCCGTCGGTGACCAGGCGGCGCGATTGTTCCGAAGTCAGGCTGGTCGGGTCGACCGCGCCGCTGCCGGGGAAGGCCCGACGGAAGTCGTAGATCAGGTCGTCGAAGCTGACACCGTAGCGCTGATAGGCCTCGTGCAGCTCGCGTTCGAACCGATAGCCGAGCAGGGCGCCGAGATCCAGTCCCGCCTGCACGCCGTCCAGCAATCCGAGTGCCAGGCGCACGCGCCGCGATGTCAGGTTGACCGCCATGCGGTTGTCGATGTCGGTGGCGTCGGCCTCGGTCAGATAGCCGCTGCGCAGCACCGCCGCGGTCACGGCCTGATTGACCGAGGGGCAGTGGATGAAGCCCTGATTGTCGGCATCGGTGTAGACCGGCCCCGCGCCGTCGAGGTGCAGCGCCGGCGGCAGGTTCTCGGCCAGCGCGCGTACGCCGCCGGGGCGCTGGTTCTCGATCCACCCATAGGCCCCGAGGTAGAGCCCGGCCGCGGCGGCCGGGTCGGCGCGGTGCTCGGCCAGGCGGCGGTTGGCGAGGCCGAGCTGCCAGGCGTCCAGGCGGTGGCTGCACAGGTCGATGTGTTCCCGCAGCAGCAGCTCCAGGCGTGTCGCCGGGATCTGCTTGAGGCGCCCGACGTCGGCGGCGTGTGCCTGCAGCGCGGCGACCTCGGCCTGGTGGCGGGCGTGCCCGGCGAAACCGGTGAACAGGGTGTTGTCGCCGCGACCTGCCAGGTAGTCGGCCAGGCTGCGGTTGGCCGCGCCGCCGGCCAGATAGGTGTAGAGGCTGCCGGGGCCGGTCGGGAAGGCAATGTCGAAGCGGCCGTCGAGCTGGGTCAGGTCGCCGAACAGGTAGTTCCACTTGGTGACCTGGAAGGTCGACAGCAGGCTGCGCACCATGAACTCGTCCGCCGCGCCGGCGCGCACCCGGGCTGCCGCATCGAGCATCTGCTCGATCTCCAGGATGTTCAGGGCGGCGAAGCGCAGGCGGACCATCAATGCCTGGCGCAGCAGCAGGAACAGCAGTGTCTTGTGGCGCTCGTCGGTGTTGCGGCCGTCGGCCAGCAGCAGGCCGACCGGGCGGTTCAACAGCTGGTCGATCTGGGCGGCGTGGTCGGCGCCGACCAGCGCGCCGCGCAGCGAGCGTGGCTGCTGCACAAAGCGCACGTCGTAGGTGCGGCCGTCGAAGATCGCTGCGTGCAGCGCCTTGAACGGGTCCTCGACCGCGCCGCTGGCCCCAAAAAGCGGCGCGTCGCCGAGGTAGAGGGCGCGCCGGTGGAAGGCCTCGAAGCGCAGCAGCAGGGCGTCCGGCCCCGCAGCCGTGTGGTCGAGCCGCAGCGCCGCGTCCACGCCGCGGGCCGGGTGGCGGCCGCCGACGTTGAGCGCGAAGCGGTAGTCGGCGTGCACGCTGGTGGCGTGCAGCCCGAGCATCTGCATGAAGTGTTGCTGCGCGTCCTCGACCGCGGTGCTGTGGGCGTGCGCCACCTTGGCCTGGCGGATGGCGCTCCAGTCGGCCGCCACGCTGCCCAGCAGTTCGTGCAGCAGGAGGTCGAAGCGCAGCGCGTGATCGGCGTCGGACAGCGCTGCGATGCCGCCGGGCGGCAGCGCCGGCAGGGTGTCACCCAGCGCCGAGACGAAGCGGCTGAAGGCCGTGGTGACCACCATGCCATAGGGTTGGGAGCCGACGCGCAGTGCCGGCAGCCGGCCGCGCGCGCTGACGTGTTCACCAAAATAATCTTCCAGGCGCCGCAGCGTTCGCGTCGAAACCAGGCCACCGAGGAACTCCTCGACATAGGCGCCGATGGTCGCCGGCCACAGGGCACGGTTGACGATCGGTGCCTCGCTCATGTCCAGGCCGTCGGCGTGGGCCAGGTGGGCGACCACCGCCGGTGCTATGCCCAGCGCCCGGGCGAAGCGCAGGCCGTCGCGCTGCGCGTTCGGGTCGCTCTCGGCCGGATCGAACAGCGGTGGGCCACGCTCGATGTCGTAGCTGGCCTCGGGGTCCTCGGTGCTGCGCCAGGCGGCGGGCCGGTCCTCGGTGTTGTTGGTCGGGGTGCCCAGCGGCAGGAAGCCGAGGCCGTCCTGGCTGTAGTGATGGTTGTCGAGCAGCTGCTCGACCAGGGCCTGGGTCGCCGCCGCGGACAGGCCGCGCACCCCGAGCACGAACAGCTCGTCGAAGCCGTTCTCGGCCTCGATGCTGTCGAGCCGGATGCTGATACCCATGCCGCGCGCCACCGCCACGTCGAAGTCCGTCATCCAGCGGATCGAGTCACCAACCAGCAGACGACCGTCCTCATCGAGCCGGAACTGGCCCGCGTCGTCATGCTCGGGATCCGGGTCGAGGCCGACCTTGATGTCGGCGACCGGGTTGCCGGCGACCGCGTGCACCACGGCGCCGCCGCGCACCGCCAGCGCGACGAAGCGCTCGGGTAGCACCTTGCAGTGCGGCGCGGTGGTCCAGGCGGCGGCGCGACGCGCCACCGTGGGGAACTGCAAGGCACCGCGCGCGGCCGTGCGCAACTCTGCCACCGGGAGTGCCGCTATCCCGTCCTGCAACTGGCGCAGGCTGCGGGCGAGTCGTTGCAGCGCGGTGCCGATCTCGGTCGCGCCGCCCAGGAAGCGGCTGCGCTGGTCGAGGCGGCCGGTGATGTCGCCGAGCCCGCTCAGCGCCAGTTGCAGTTGCGTCGCGATCTGGTCGTGCTGGCGCGGCGTGAGCTGGGGGGTGCGCCGCAACGCGGCGAGGGCGGCGTCGGCGGCGGCCTGGATGCGGCCAAGGCGGTCGACGGGCGTGCGCAGCAGGGCGCTGCGTTTGGCGCCGATCTCGGCCACCCGCCGCTGCAGCGTCTGCAGCGCGTCGCGCAGCTGCTGTCCGGCATCGAGTGGGCGGGTGAGCCGGGGTTCGAGGCGGCGCGCGATCCAGGCGGCGCGCCGCGAGCCGTGCAGGCGCACCAGGGCCCGCCAGGCGCCGCGTTTGAGTTCCTCGTCGCCCGCGGCGGCGTGGGTCTCGATCCAGAAGTCCTGGCCGTCGCGCTCCTCGTCCTCGGTCAGGGCCTCCTCGTGGGTGTGGATCGCGATGTCGTCGGGATAGACCCGCACCCACAGCTCGTCGACCGTCTCGATGCGCGTGGTGTCGACGGCGAACAGCTTGCGCCGAAACTCGTCGTAGAAGCGGTCGTAGGCGTCCCATACGTCGGTGCGCTGGCTGAAGATCGCGCGTTCCTGCGCCGGCAGCGCCTTGTCCAGATCGGTCCGCCGCTGTGCCGCCGTGGCCGCGTCGCGCCCGCCGGTACGGGCGAGTTCGTCGAGCCGTGCCGCCCAGGCCTGCCAGGCGGTCTCGACCTCGGACTGCAGCCGGGTCAGTTCGGCATAGCGGTCGGACGGCAGGATGGCGATGGCGCGGCTCAATGCGTCGATGCGCCGGGCCCGCTGCAGCAATGCGGCGGCGATCGCCAGCGCCTGGGCGGCGCGGCGGCTCGGCGGCGCCAGCGTTGCGTGCAGTTCGGCCAGCTGTTCATTCAGCAGGGCGCTGACGCCGTGCGCGGCCTCGGCGCTGGCGATGAACTCCTGGTTCGACAGCACCTGGAAACGCCGGACCGAGCCACCGCCCAGGGCTGCGAGGTCGCGCCGATACTCGGCCTCGATGTGGGTCTGGGTGCGGCTGCGCCCGGCCGCCTGGTGAGAGTTGTCGACCGGTACGGCGGCCACGGTTTGCTGGAATGCGGCCAAGGCCTGGTCCAGTTGCCGCCATTCGGCGTGCATGGCGTTCAGGCTGGCGCTATCGCCGCGGATGATGGCGTGTACCTCCCTGCGCAGTTCGTGCAGGGCCGGGTAGAGGGTGTCACGGGCGCGCTGCAGGGCGGCGTAGTCGGGCAGCCGCTGGCGGTTGAAGCGGTCGACGGCCGCACGCAGTGCGGCGATGCGCTGTCGCACCACCGCGACCTCGATGAAGCGCAGCCGTGCCGTCAGCTCCAGTTTGCGCGCCGCGGCAGCGAGCTGCGCGTCGAGCGGTTGCAGCACCGCGCTCTCGATGGCGGCGAAGCGCGCGCCGTAGGCGGCCTTCTGGTAGTCGGAGCGCAGCGTGCCGAGATTGGCCGCGGCGGCGGCGATCTCGCCGCGCAGGCTGGCAGCGGTGCGCTGCAGCGCGGCGGCATCGTCCAGCGTGCGGCCATGGCTGTTGCGCAGCCCGTGCAGCAGCACGCCGCGCGCCTGTTCGATGGCGGCGAGACGCTGGTCGAGAAACGCGTAGTGTGCCCGCTCCGCCGCCTTGACGGCCTTGCGCCGGGCGCTGCCGAGCCGGGTCGCCAGCGGGCGGCTGGCGATGTCGCTGAGCTGTTCCTTGAGGTCGTCGAGCCGGTCGATCAACCCGGCGGCACTGCCGTCGCCGCTGGCCACCGGGCGGTCGACGCGCATGAAGCGGGTCTCGATGCGCACCGGCAGCAGCAGGAAGGGCAGGCGGCCGTCGCAGTGCTCGTGCAGCTGCTGCTGGATGGCCGCGAGCAGCAGGCGGTTGGCCGGGCCGTCGCGGTCGATGCGGATCGGGTCTTCGAGCATGGTGGTCAATCCAATCCTCAGGGCAGCAGTTCGGCGGCGTGGCGGGCGTACAGCACCGGGTTCTGGAACAGGATGTAGGCGAGGTCGGCGGACGAGCGGCCCCAGTGCGCCGCGGTCGGGTCGTCGGTGCCGCCGCTGCCGTCCAGGATGAGCGGGTTTTGCAAGATGCCGATGTGCGCCGGGGCCTCGGTCGGGAAGCTGAGGTGGCCCCAGTTGAGGTCGTCCCAGCTCCCGAGCGGCGGCAGCGGGCCCAGCGGTTCGTCGAGGCCGAAGTTCACTTCGCCGGGTCGCTCCATGAGCACGAAGAACCAGCCAGGCCGGCCGGCGGCGCGGTCGCCGCGCGCGTCCTCGGCCGACAGCGGGAAGCCGAAGAAGGCGATATCGGGCTGGAGTTCCCCCTGCAACGCGGGAAACAACAGGTTGCCCGGATCGGCGTCGTCGCTCAGCTCGCGCGGGGCGTCGGGGCCGGCGGCGGCGAACACCGCCCGCTGCGCATAGACCACGGTGTTGGGGTACTTCTTGAACAGCTCGCCACGGATCACCAGCACCAGGTAACCGCCGCTGCGCCCCGACTGGGCGCCCAGCGCACCGCGCCACTCGTGGAGCTTGCGGATGTCGGGCGGCGGGGTGTCGAGGATGCAGTCGCGGGTGTCCCAGAAAACCTGGAAGTAGGTCCCGCGCTGGTCGGTCGGGTACTCGCGCCACAGCAGCTCGCGCGCCATTTCCTCGTTGACCCCGGCCAGATAGGCCTCGATGAAGCGCTGGTTGGACTCCAGCAGGGTCAGGGTGTTCTGCGGCAGGTCGCTGTAATTGGGGATCACGAAGTCCTGCGAGCGTTGGCGCAGGTCGTCGAACATGGGGTCGGGGAAGCTCGGGTGGGCCATCACCGGGCGCAGGCGTCGCGGCTGGTCTTCCGCCAGGGTGGTCACCCCGCGCAGGGTGCTCACCACGCGCGACGCCAGGGCCAGCTTGGGGCGCAGCGCCGTGGCCAGGGTGCCGGCCAGGGTCGCGACCTCAGTCAGGCGCGGCGCTGCCGGCGGCTCCAGGCGGGTGCCGGCGACCTGGCTGCCAAAGCTGGCAAGGCTGCTCTGGTATTCGAGCAGCTCGCTGGTCGCGGTCATGCGTGCGACCGCGCCGCCGCCGGTGCCGCCGCCGCGGGTGATTGTCACCCCGGCGTAGCTCTTGCCGGCGACCTCGGTGCCATAGGTGGCGTCGAACACGGCGTCCTGCAGGCGCACCTCGGCCGTCTCGGCGCCGGTCGCACTGAGTGCGCCGATCGCGGCGATGCACTCCTCGACCTGTTCGCGCCGCAGCCGCTCCTCGCCGGTGGCCCCGGGCGGGATGCGGCCGTCGTGCCGGGTGCGCTGCCGGGTGCGGAGGGTCGCGAGCGGGTAGCCGTCGAGATCGACCGGAGGTTGCTCGCCGAGCCGTGCCCGCAGTTCATCGACCAGCAGCTGCAGCAGGATGTGGCCCGGCTTGTTGCCCTCGGTGGCGAACTCGCTCACCGCGGCCTGCACCGCGCTGCCGATGGTGCCGAGTTCGAGCGCGACCGGCGGCTCGGGGCGCCGCGGCGCGCTGGACAGGGGCGCAGTCGGTGCGTTGCAGCGTTCCAACAGGTCGCGCTGCAGGCCCTGCTGGTTGCCGCTGCCGGTGAGGCTGCGTACCAGCTTGCGCTGCGGGCGGCTGGCGCGCTTGAAGGCGGCGCTCTGCACGGCCTGCGGGACCTGGCTCGCGACCAGTTCGCTGTACAGGGTCGCGCCGCCGGTCCCGAGCACGCGGCGCTGCGCGGCGGCGGTGAGCCGTACGGCACGGTCGCTGCCAGCTCCGGCCAAATGCTTGGCGAACAGCGATTCGCCGACCGCCAGGGCCAGTTCCGCTTCCCGCAGCCGCTGGTTCGCCTGTTCCAGCTCGCCGACCTGCTCCCAGGCCCGCTCCATGAATTCCTCCTGGCGCTTCTGTACCACCTCGACCCCGAGCCCGGCCGCGGCGCGGCTGCGGAAGTCGAGGTTGAGTTCCCGCAACCAGGCGAGGTCGGCCTGGTTGCGGGCGTCGGCGATGCGTTCCAGGTCCGCGTGGCGGCGGCCGTAGGCGGGCGGGGTGACGATCGGGTCGTCCGGCAGCTCGGCCGGGTAGGCGCCGTCGCTGCGGTGGAACGGGTGCGTGAGGCTCGTGGTGCGCCCCTGTTCGAGGTCGCCGCCGAGGTCGAGCAGCTGTTCCAGCCGTTCGGTCCGGGCGGCGCCGGTGGCAGCGGGGAAGGGCGCGCGCTGGAACTGGGGCGGGCGCAGCGCACCCTCGATCTGCACCCGCTCGGGACCGGCTACGGCGTCGAGCCCGTAGCCTGGGGTGCGCACGTCGGCATCGCGCTTGCCGAACTCGGGGCCGACCGGGCCGGGCACCAGGGCGCGCACCAGGCTCTCGAAGTCGCCCCGTGCCCCGGTGCGGAACTGCCACTGGAAATACACCGGGTAGGTGTAGGGCCGGGTCGCCGAATGCGGCATCGCGCCGCTCACCCAGGCGGGCGCCTGCGCGGGGATCCCGGCGGTGGGTTCGCCCAAGCCGGCGAGGCGGCCGGTCTCGAAGCTCGGGATGACGAAGGCGTGATAGCTGGTCTCGGGTTCGAGCCGGCGCGGGCACAACACCCGCGACAGCGCATGCTCGGGGTTGGTGCTGATCGCGTCGTGCACCGCCGCGGGCGTGGCGACCGCGCGGCTGACCTGGCCGTGCGCCCAGGCCCAGGTCTCGGTGTGCAGCGGCAGTGCCTGGTTCACCTTGGCGGCGTCAAGCACGATCGACGGCGGCTGGTCCGGTACCACGGGACCGGGCGTGAACTCGTCGTCTTTGAGCAGGATCAGGGCGAACCAGGGGCGCAGCTTGTGCTGCCGCGCGGCCGGCTCGGCGGCGCCGGCCGGCCGGGCCGGCGAGTAGCGCCAGGGAAAATCCTCTTCGTAGAAGTCGACGTAGGCGAGCCCGTTGGCCTCGAAGTTGGTGGCACCGGCATGCGGCTGGCTACGGATGATGGCGCTGCGGCGGATGCCGACGACATCGCCGGGGCCGAGCAGGCTTACGGCCTTGGTAATGGGCGCGAGCGGCGGCAGGGCGGTGCCGGCGGTCGGGGTGACGCTGAGCTGCAGCTCGACCGCGAGCTGGGCGCGCTCGGCGGTGGTGCCGCTGCCACTGCCGAGGTCGTCGGCCTCGCTGATCTCGGTGGCGATGCCGCGCCTCAACCAAGGGATGAAGGCGTATTGCGCGAGGATGTCGTCGGGCATGCGGCGCTCCGGTCGAGTTCAGCTGGCCATCTGGAAGGTCGGGACTATGTCGAGTTCGGCCGGGTCGGCGCCGGCCGCGACCAGCGCCCGGATGTGCTGCTCGGCGGCGCTGCGGGTCAGCCCGACGCTGGCACCGGCGGCGGCGCGCAGACTGGTCGCCGTGACTACGGCGTAGCGTTCGGTGTCGGTGCCGACGGCGCGCACGCTGTTGGCCTGGGTGCCGCGCAGCCGCTGCCGGGCCAGCGCCGAGCGGCCGATGGCGCCGCCCGGTACCAGGCGGCCGAACACCGCGGCGTTGCCGGCGCGCAGCTGCCGCAGCGGCGCCGCCGCGAGGAGGCCGGCCTGCGGGTCCGCATCCGAGACGATCCGTTCGTGGCGCACCGGGCGGGTCAGCACCTGGTCGGTCTGCAGCTGGTCGCCGCCACGCGCGGTCACGCCGCTCTTGTGCGGTTCATAGGCGGCCGCCTTGAGCTTGTCGGCATCGCCCAGGTCCTTGAAGGCGGCGGGTGCGAAGTTTTCCTGTACGGCTTCGAGATCCAGCGCTTTGGTGCCGACGCGCACCGCCTGCACGTCCGCGAGACCGATGTCGGCCACGGTGTTGTTGCCGAAGCGGGTGAAGGGCGTGCCGAGCGGGATCAGGGTCTGGCTGATGGTCAGCATGCCGCCCGGATCGAACAGCAGGGCGTCGGCCGCGCGCGCTGCCGGCAGCAGCTGGGCCTGCTGCCCGGCGAGGTCCGACAAGGCGGCGTTCCAGTTGAGGTCGCGGCCGAACTGTTCGATCAGCACCGGCAGCACCTCGACCCGCGGCAGGCTGATCTCCTTGCGCTCACCCCAGGTCTTGCTGAACTTGACCGAGACCTTGACGAACAGGATGCGGAAACTGGCGCTGCCGGTGGCGCTCCACGGCGAGGTGCCGGCCAGCTCGAAGGCCAGGCTGAGCGAGAGGATGTGGGTGCTGCCCGCCTTGACCGCGAGGCCGGCGCGCACTGCGGCGACGAACCGGAAGGGGCTGAACTGGAACAGCACGTCGAAGCCGAAGTAACCGACCACGCTGAAGCCGGCGACCCCGAAATAGAAGTCGATGGACGCGCCGAACTGCACCGTGTTGGTGGTGATGGCGAAGTAGCAGGTCAGGGTCAGGCGCGGGTTGTCCTTGAGCAGGCTCAGGGTGAGCCGCTTCATGGCCGGCAGCGCCAGGTGTTTGGGCGGCGAGTAGGCGGGGTGGAAACCGCCGACCGAGACCAGGAAGTCGGGCTGCGCGCCCCAACTGATGCGCAGCGCCAGGTCGCCCTCGAAGCTGAAGCGGAAGCTGCCGTAGCCAATGTAGGAGTCGTAGAGGCTGGCATCGAAGGCCAGCAGTCCCTTCTCGAAGTCGATGCTGCCGAGAAAGTTGACCTTGAGGTCGACGATCGCGGCATCCGGGGTCGGCACCGCGATTCGCAGCACGCCCAGGATGGCGATGCGCACTGGGTTGGCGAACTCGATGATCAGCCCGATCTGGGCGGTCAGCAGCGGCGGGGTGTTCCAGGTGATCTCGGCCATGGGTCCGACCAGGAACTGATCGCGCGTCGCCGGGAAGATCTCGCGCAGGTCGGTGACCAGCGCGTTCATGTTCCGCACCACGTCCTCGGGGAACAGGATGTCGTCGACGGCGCCCTGCTGCAGGCCGTTGCGCAGCCGGTCGATGTCGACGCTGCGATGCAAGCCGAGCAGCCCGCCGACGCCCGAGAGGAAGAAGTTGTAGGCGAGGGGAATGGGCGAAGGGAAGCGTGTACTGATGATGAACAGCAGCGAGAAGCCCTTGCTGCCGTCGGGGAAGCGGGTGGTGATCAGGCCGATCGCGGTCAGGTCGAAGGTGTCGGCGATGGACAGCTCGACCGCCCCGGCATAGCGCTCGTTCTCGAAGTCCAGGGACAGGAAGCCGCCGAGCTTGACCGAGGCGGTGTCCATGGCCAGCGCCACGCCGCGCGGCGGCAGGAAGTCGAGGTCTAGCTGCGCCGGCCCGAGGTTGCCGCCGCCGCGCGGGAAGCTCAGCAGGCCTTGCAGGCCGAGGCGTTCGACGGTCGCCAGCAGCGGCCCCAGTGCGGCGCCGATGGTGACGCCGAGGTCGATGCGAACGGCTTCATCGAGCAGGCCCAGCCCCAGGTGCAGGGTGTCGAGGCGCAGCGGGCCAATCTGCGCATGGGTCGGGATGTCGATATCGAGCCCGGCGCTGCCCTCGAACTGCAGGCCGCCGGCTGGCGACCAGCGGAAGGCGAGGGCGAAGTGGCCCTCGACGTCGATCGCGCCGAGCACCTCGTCGATCAGGGAGTCGCCGCCGGCGCCGTTGATCACCAGCCTGCCGTCGACCAGTTGGCCCGCAATCACCGGCGTGATGCTGGCGGTGGGGCCGGCCGCGCCGGCGGTCCAGTCGACCGCCACGCCCAGGGCGCCGCGCAGGTCGCCGACCTCCAGTCGCGAACCCCCGGCCTTGCCGAGCAGCACCAGCGGTCCGGCGCTTGCCTGGCGCCCGACGCCCAGGGTCAGCGCGATGTTGCCGGCACCGCTCGGCGGGTTGAACTGCAGCGTCAGCGGCGGTCGGACGACCGCCGCGAGGTCGGCGACGAAGCGCGCGCGGGTGTCCACCTCCAGCTCCCAGGAACTGCCGAGCGGGTAGCGGCGGTCGAAGTCCTGGGTGGCCGGGAAGCGGAAGTCGACCCGCAGGCCGGGCGGTAGGTCGCGGGTCACCTGCAGCGCGACCAGGTAGGCCTCCAGGGTGGCCGGCAGGCCGGCCGGCTGCAGGATCTCGGCCGGCAGCTCGAATTCCCGGTCGAGGAACTCCTTCAGCAGCCCGAACAGCATGAGTCCGTCGAAATCCGGATCGCCCCAGCCATAGACCGCGCGCAGGTGCTCGGCGGGGTCGGTCAGCAGGGTCAGGCAACGTTCGAAATGCACTGTCTTGCGCAGGTAGGGCGGACGCAGCGGGTTGGCCGGGTCGCCCGGGTGGCGCGCGATCTCGACGATGCCGGCGAGCCGCAGGCCCTGCAGCAGCTGTGGCGACTTGGTCGCGAGGTACTCGACCAGCAGCAGATTGAGCAGGCGGTCGGGCAGTTCGCGGGCGAAATCGCGGATCTGGGCGCGGTCGGCCGCCGCCAAGCCGGCGAAGCTGTCGCCCACCGCCTCCAGGGCCTCGGCGATGCCGCTGAGGCCGCGCACCGTGGCGAGGATGCTTTCGGTAAGGGCCTGACCGCTGCCGAGGATCTGTTCGAGGTCGTCGGCGTCGATGGCCGCGACCAGGGCCGATACCTGGGCCGGCAGTACCGCCGCGCCCGTGGCCGTGCTCGACAGGGCGCCGGCCAGAGTCGCGACCTGGCTCAAGCCGGGCGGCAGCCGCAGGCCGAGGCTGGCAATCAGCGCCTCGACGCCGTCGCCCGCGACCCGGGTCTGCAGCGGTGCGAGGACCAGGCCCAGCTCCCGGGAGACCAGCTCCAGCGTTCCGGCGGAATTCGGCATCTGGCTACCCCTTGCGGCGGGTGGTTGGCAGGGCGGCGGGGGGCAGCGGGCCTGCGGGTGCGCGGGCGGCCTGCGCCGCCCGGTCGGCGACCGCGGTGTTTCCGAATCGGCGAACCAAACTCAGCTGCTCCCCTCGCGGTACCCGGCCTCGCTCCGCACTCAGTGTCCGCAGTCCGGCCGCCGCCCCAGCGGGTACTGCAGAATATGCATTAATTGTGGTGCGTAAGCATTTATATCAGATCGTAATTCGTCGCTGCCATAACGTCCAAGCGCGGCCACGAAACGGAGCACGCGGCGGCCGTACTCGGGTCCGCTCAGCGCGGCGGGGCGGGCCAGCAGCGGGAAACGCGTGCGCTCCAACGTGTGCCGCAATAGCAGTGGACCCTGGCCGCGGTGCCACAGGGTGGCCAGCTTGCGATTGCTGTTGATCAGGCCGCGCGCCTCACTGAAGTGGCGGCTGATCAGGGCGGCGCACAACTCGGTCTCGGCCGACGCCAGGGCCGCCTCGCGCAGCCGCGCCAGCACCGGCTGGAGTCCGGTCA
>JBFZDU010000067.1:0-3878 GCA_041307205.1 Gammaproteobacteria bacterium
GGCATGCTGCCGTCGGCGCCCTGCCAGCCGGGCATGCCCTGCTGTTGCCAGTGGCGCATCGGCATCTCGCCGGGCTGCTCCATCATCATGGGCATCCCGCCTTCGGGGTCGCCCATCATCGGCATCCCGCCGGCGGGTTCGCCGCTCATAGGCACTGCATCGGCGGGCGCGGCCGGGGCCGCCTCTTCGGCCACGGCCGCCAGCGGCAGGTTCAACAGCGCTGCCATTGCACAGGCGGGAACAAAGTAGGTCTTTTGGAACATATTGCCACCTCGGTTAAATTGTAGACCGGCCCCGTCAGGCAGGGCCGCGTGAGCACGCTTGCGGGGTCTCGGCCCCGATCCCGACCGACCCCGCGCGCACGCCTTCGACCAGCGTAACGGCTGCGGGTTCAGTCCGCCCCTTGCCAGACCCAGCCGCAGCAAGGGCAGCCCAAGGGTACCGAGGAAACATAGCAGTTGCGGCACCGGGCAGATCGGGACCTATGAGCCGCCCCAACGCAGAACCCCCGCCGGAGCGGGGGTTCGGTGGGCCGGAGCCAAACCGCGGATCAGTTGTTCTGGATGACGATATTCGGGAACTTGGCGGCGTAGCTCTTGGCCTGCTGCGACAGCTTGGCGGCGGCCTTGCGTGCGATCTCGCGGTAGATCTGCGCCGGGCGGGATTCGGGCTCGGCAACCACCGTCGGTTTACCGGAGTCGGTCTCCTCGCGGATGCGCATCTCCAGAGGCAGGGCGCCGAGGAAATCCACGCCGTACTGCTCGGCCATGCGACTGCCGCCGCCGGCACCGAAGATGTGCTCCTCGTGGCCGCAGTTCGAACAAATGTGGGTCGACATGTTCTCGACAATCCCCAGCACCGGCACCTCGACTTTCTCGAACATCTTGAAGCCCTTGCGGGCGTCGAGCAGGGCAATGTCCTGTGGCGTGGTGACGATGATGGCACCGGACACGGGCACTTTCTGCGCCAAGGTCAGCTGGGTGTCGCCGGTGCCGGGCGGCAGGTCGATCACCAGGTAGTCGAGGTCGGTCCAGTTGGTGTCGTTGAGCAGTTGTTCCAGCGCCTGGGTGACCATGGGGCCGCGCCAGATCATCGGGGTCTCCTCGTCGATCAGGAACCCGATTGACATGGCCTGCAGATGGTAGCTGTGCATGGGCTCGAGGGTCTTGCCATCCTTGGACTCGGGCTGGCCCGAGATACCCAACATGCGCGGCTGCGAAGGGCCGTAGATATCCGCATCCAGGATGCCGACCTTGGCACCTTCGACGGACAGCGCCAGGGCCAGGTTCACCGCGGTGGTGGACTTGCCGACCCCACCCTTGCCCGATGCCACGGCGATGATGTTCTTGACGTTGTCGATCGGCTTGAGCGACTTCTGCACCGAGTGCGCCACGATCTTCCACGAGACATCAACTGTGCAGCTGGCGACGCCGTCCAGGGCCTCGACCTGCGCCTTGACCGCGTCGGCGATCACCGCCTGCACGCCCTTGGCCGGGAAGCCCAGCACCACCGTCACCTTGACCTTGTCGCCGTCGATGGCGATGTCCTTGACGCTTTTGGCGCTGACCAAATCTTTATAGAGGTGCGGTTCGACGTAGCCCTTGATAGCCTCTTCGACCTGCTCCCGGGTAATGTTTGCCATGTTTGTAACTCCTGCCGAAAGCCGGCCCGGCCGGCCACCGTCTGGTCGGGTGATAAATTGGTGGGCGATTCTACACGACGCGCTTGGGCAATCCCAAGTGTTTTACTCAGGCATTCAGAGTGAGGCCACGCCACCCCGGTTTCAACCGCGGGACGGATGGGGATAGCCGTGAATGGCCCCTGGCCTTTGACGTCGGGGCCGAGGGCTGGGGCCGAGGGGCTTTGTGCGGCTGGCGCCGTGCGGGCCGGCGATCTGACCTTGATCGGCGCGGCGGGGCGGCAACGCAGTCGTCGATCCTAGCCCTTAATGGCTGGCCGCTCTCGGCCCAATCCTGAGATACTTCGCCTTTCCACCCGCCGCCCCGCCGAATCGCCATGAGCACCCAGCGCCGCAGAATCCTGGTCACCAGCGCACTGCCTTACGCCAACGGACCTATCCATATCGGGCACCTGGTGGAGTACATCCAGACCGATATCTGGAGCCGGTTTCAGAAGATGCGCGGCCACGAGTGTTGGTACGTGTGCGCCGACGACGCCCACGGCACCCCGATCATGCTGCGCGCCCGCCAGGAAGGCATCACGCCCGAGGCGCTGATCGCGCGCGTGGCGCAGGAACACAAGGCCGATTTTGCCGATTTCCGGATCGGTTTCGACAATTACCACTCGACCCACTCGGACGAGAACCGGCACTACGCCAACGTCATCTACACCCGCAACCGCGACGCCGGCCATATCCACAAGCGCGCGATCACCCAGGCCTACGACCCGGTCGAGCAAATGTTCCTGCCGGACCGCTTCATCAAGGGCGAGTGCCCGAAATGCGGCGCGGCCGATCAGTACGGCGACAACTGCGAGGTGTGCGGCGCCAGCTACTCGCCGGCCGAGCTGAAAAATCCACGCTCGGCGCTATCGGGCGCCCAGCCGGTCGAGCGCGAATCCGATCACTACTTTTTCAAACTGGCGGACTTCGCCGAGATGCTGCAAGTCTGGACCCGCGACCGGCTGCAGCCGCAGATCAACAACAAGTTGCAGGAATGGTTCGAGGCCGGGCTGCAGGAGTGGGACATCTCGCGCGACGCGCCCTATTTCGGCTTCGAGATCCCCGATCACCCGGGCAAGTTCTTCTATGTCTGGCTGGATGCGCCGATCGGCTACATGGCGAGCTTCCGCAACCTGTGCGACCGCAACGCCAACCTGGAATTCGGCAGTTACTGGGCGCCGGATTCGGACGCCGAGGTGTACCACTTCATCGGCAAGGACATCGTCTATTTCCACTGCCTGTTCTGGCCGGCGATGCTGCACGGCGCGGGTTTCCGCACCCCGACCGCGGTGTTCGCGCACGGTTTCCTGACCGTGGACGGGCAGAAAATGTCCAAGTCGCGGGGCACCTTCATCAAGGCGCGCACCTACCTCGATCACCTCAACCCCGAATACCTGCGCTATTACTTCGCCGCCAAGCTCGGCGCCGGCGTGGACGACATCGACCTCAATCTCGAGGACTTCGCGCAGCGCGTCAACGCCGACCTGGTGGGCAAGGTGGTAAATATCGCCAGCCGCTGCGCCGGGTTCATCGGCAAGCGTTTCGACGGACAGCTGGCGCGGGAGATGACCGAGCCGGCGCTGTTCGCCGCGTTCGTGCAGGCCGGCGCGGCCATCGCCGAGGCCTACGAGAAACGCGAGTACTCGCGCGCGGTGCGCGACATCATGGCCCTGGCCGACCGCGCCAACCAGTGGATCGACGAGCGCCAGCCCTGGGTGGTGGCCAAGCAGGCGGGCGGCGACCAGGAATTGCAGGACATCTGCTCGGTCGGGCTCAATCTGTACCGGCTGCTGATCGGGTATCTGCGCCCGATCCTGCCCGGCACCGCCGCGGCCTCCGAGGCCTTTTTGCGGATCGCGCCCCTGACTTGGCAGGACCTGGCGACGCCGCTGACCGCGCACCGGGTGGACGCGTTCACACCGCTGCTGACCCGGGTCGACCCCAAGCAGATCGAGGCCATGGTCGCGGACTCCCGGGAAGACCTGCAGGTAGCCGCGCCCGCCCCCGCCGCCGCCGGACCGCTAGCCAGGGATCCCATCGGCCCTACCGTCGAATACGGCGATTTCGCCAAGCTCGACCTGCGCGTCGCGCGGATCGTCACGGCGACCGAGGTCGAGGGCGCCGACAAACTGCTGCAGCTGACCCTGGACCTCGGCGGGGAAACGCGCAAGGTCTTCGCCGGCATCAAGTCGGCCTA
>JBFZDU010000068.1:0-5152 GCA_041307205.1 Gammaproteobacteria bacterium
TGATCGGTCAGCGTGCGCAGCATGGCGGTCATGATGGGGTCGGCACGGGGGCCGTCGCGAAAGGCGCCCAGCTGCTTGCGCAAGTAAGCGGATTTCTGCCCGCGCAGATTAGGGTAGTTGCGCTGCAGGCTGATGCCGTCCTGCCCGTGGCAGGCGCTGCAGACTTGGGCCCGCTGTCGTCCGGCCGCCGGATCGCCTGGGGTGGCGGCCGCTGGCTGGGGGACTGGGCTTGCAGGCGCCGGCGCATCGGCGAGGCTGTAGAAATAGGCCGCGATGTCGTCGATCTCCCGGTCCGTCAAGCCGGCCGCGATCCCTGCCATGGTCGGGTCCGCACGCAGGTCGTGACGGAAATACTGCATCTGTTTGGCGATGTAGACGTCCTTCTGACCGCGCAGGTTGGGGAAGTTCGGCGCGATGCTGATGCCGTCCATGCCATGGCAGCCGCCGCACATGGCCGCCTTCTCCCCGCCCGCCGCCGGATCGCCAATCAACTCTGACCCGTTGCCGGCCAGCGGCACCGCGCCATACAGGCTGAAGGACAAAGCGATTGCGCTGAACCGCGCCCAGTTGCTAAACATATTGCCACTCCCATCGAGACCTCGACCGGTGCGACGACATGGCCGACCTGCAGTTCAACAACCGCATGGCTGCCGCAGTCGATCCCAGCGATCTGGCAACTTGATCGATACCGTCAGACTCGATTCTGCCATCACCCATTGATCGCGCACCATGTCATGTTGCACAGTTCGATGTCACAAACAAGCGCCGCTGGCCCGGTGCTAGGCGTGCATGGCCGGCGCGTTGGTCCCGGTCGGAGTAAGGGGTTCGGATGGGGGAGCAGATGGAGCGTTATTTGACCACCAGTGTGTGGTGCCGGGTTGCGCGCGCTTTGCTGGTTAGTTCGGTACTGGCGGTGCCCCCGGCAGTGACCGCCGAAGAACCCGAGGAAGACTACGTCGGGTCCGAGATCTGCGCTGAGTGTCACGAAGACAAGTTCGAGCAGATCCTGCCTTCGAAACACGGCCAGACCGCGGATCTGCGCACCCCCTTCGGGCAACATGGCTGCGAGACCTGCCACGCGGCCGGGTCGACCCATGCCGGTTCGGAGGGCGAGGAGCGCGGTGGCCTGATTGTGTTTGGTGCCGACACCGGCGTGGCCGTGGCGCGGCAAAACGGCTCATGCCTCAACTGCCATCAAGACACCCGACGCCTGCACTGGCAGGGCAGCGCTCACGATGCCTCGGCGCTCAGCTGCGCGAACTGCCACAAGGTGCACCAACCCGATGGGGTACTGCGCAAGGCGGAGGAGATGGATGTCTGCCTGGGCTGCCATTGGCAGGTGCGGGCGGACTTGTACAAGGCCTCCCATCATCCGATCCGGGAAGGGGGCATAGTCTGTACCGATTGTCACAATCCGCACGGCTCGGACGGACCCAAGTCCCTGAAGGCCCTGACCTTGAACCAGGCCTGTTACGCCTGTCATGCCGACAAGCGCGGTCCCTTTCTGTGGGAGCACGAACCGGTCACCGACCTGTGCACCAACTGTCATGTGCCACACGGCTCGAACAATCCGGCCTTGTTGATGCGCCGGGCGCCGCTGCTTTGCCAGCAGTGCCACCAAACGCTCAGTGGCGGTGGCGCTACGGCCGGCAATGCCCTGGGGCATGTGCGCCTGTTTCTCGATGCCGCGGGTCAGGCCCAGTTCGTGGCCGGGTACAGCTGCATGAACTGCCATTCGCAGGTGCACGGCAGCAACCACCCGGCTGGGGTGGCGCTGCAACGCTGATTTCGGGGGAGGACGGCAATGAAACCCAGCGCCAAGGGCCTGTTGGTGTGGACCGGCGCCCTGTACGCGGCCTCGGCCCTGTTGCCGGCGGGGGCAGAGGAGGCCGGAACCGGGCAGGCACCGGAGGCTGCGGCCGCCGCCGCGTCCCCGCTCACCGGCGATGTCGAGCTCGGCGCGGGATACGTCTCCGACGACTCGTTCGCCTTCGGCCGCTACAGCGGCCTCGAAGGCGCCGGTGGCTACCCGGTCGGGGCGTTCAATCTGCGGTTCAGACCCGGCTTGCGGACCGACTATCTGCGCCTTACCGGCAGTGACCTGGGCACCGAGGCGCGGTCCATCTCACTTAAATATGGCACCCAAGGCAGCTATGACATTTTCGTCGGTTACGACCAGCTGCCCAGTTTCAAGATCGATTCGGCCCAGACGCCCTTTGTCGGCGTGGGCACAGGCGACCTGAACCTAACGCCGCAGTTCCGCGCCTTTGACGTCGAGACCGAGCGCAAGGGCCTGGCGGCGGGCATTGCCTACCACCCCGCGCCGCACCTGACACTGAGCCTGTTGGCGCGGCGCGAGACCAAGGAGGGCGTCGACGTCATCGGCGGGGCCTTGGGCCGCAACCCAGGCGGCAGCGGTGGGGGAGGCGGCGCGACCGGCTTCGGCAATCCCTATGCCGCCTTGCTGCCCGAGCCCGTCGACTATGTCGACAACCAGTTCGATATCAAGCTTGGTTATGTGCGGCAGCAATACCAGTGGGAACTGGCATACCATGCGTCGTTGTTCGAAAACGACAATGCGTCGCTCCAATGGGACAATCCGGCGGCGATCGGTGGCAGCGACACTCCGCCCCCCGGCCAAGGCCAGGGTCCAGGCCAAGGTGCAGGCCAGGGCAACAGCTTGGTAGCCGCCGGACGGCTCGCCCTGCCGCCCAGCAACCAATTCCACCAGCTGACGCTGAACGGCGCCTACAGCCTCAGCGATACCACCCGCCTGACCGGCCTGCTTTCGACCGGCGTCATGCTCCAGGACGAGAATTTCCTGCCGTATCGCGTTGGCGACACGACTGCCGGTCTGCCGCGTACGTCGCTCGACGGCGAGGTGTATGTGCACGCCGCCCGCCTTGGCCTCACCGGCCGGCCGCTGCCGGCGCTGCGACTGAGTGCAGACTATCGCTACGACGAGCGGGACAACCAAACACCGCAGACCAGTTACGACTATTTCCGCCTGGACACGAATGTGCAGCCAGGCGCGGTCACCAACCAGCCGCTGAGTTACCGCAAACACCGGCTGGATGTGGATGCCCGGTATCGCTTCGACCCGCGGGTCAGCGCCGGGCTGGAATACGGCTACCGCAATATTCGGCGCGACTTCTCCGACGTCGAGGAAAACCAGGAGCACGAGGTGCAGGGGCGCCTGCAGTTCAAGCCAATCGAGCGGTTGGACCTGAGTTTGAAGGCCGGGCGCATGGAGCGGACGGCGTCGGACTACCAGGCCGAATCGCCCGGGCAAAATCCGTTGCTGCGCAAGTACTACCTGGCTGACGAGACTCGGGACAAGTTCGGGCTTGCCGCGTCCTACCAGCCGCACGAGACGCTCTCCGTGGGCCTGAGCGCGGACTGGGTGCGCGACGACTACGACGAGACGGCAATCGGCCTGAGCGAGGGCGAGCGTCGCTCCTATACCCTGGATCTCTCGTACCTGCCGCGCCCGGACCTGGTGCTCTATGGTTTCTATACCCGTGACCGGCTGGAGTCGACGCAACTCGGCAGCAGCGACGGCGCTTTGGCCGCCAACTGGCGCGCCGCCTTCGACGACGCGATCGACACCCTTGGGGTGGGCGCCAAGATCACCGACCTCAAGGGTAAGCTCGATCTGGGCGTCGACTATGTCTACATGGCGGGCGACGGCGACATCGATCTGGCCCACGCCACCATCAACACGGTGTCGCAATTTCCGACGCTTCAGAATGAACTGCAGAGCATTCGGCTCTATGCCCTCTACCGTCTAAAGCCAGAAGTCGAGTTGAAGCTCAGCTACTTGCGCGAGGAATTCGACTCCACCGATTGGGCGCTGGACGGGTACAGCGTCGACTCGGTTCCCAATGCGCTGCTGCTGGGCAACACCAGCCCGGACTACGACGAGGACCTGATCATAGCGTCTGTACGGTATCGCTTCTAAACCGGCAGGTGGCGCTGGGGCGGCTGCGCCCCGACCCGACCGGACCCGCCTGGGGGCGTCGGAACGAACCCGCAAAGCCGCGCGGATCCGCGTGTCGCAACTCAACCGCAGCCGCGCGCCTTGGCAACGGTCTTCATCAGTTTGACCTTGGGTGTGAAATCGCGGTGCGGCACCTGATGGGTGTCCGGCAGCGACGCCGCGTGCCGGTCGCCGAGGGCGACCTTGAAATGGTGCCGCAAGGTCCCGTCGGGCCCGCTGTCGACCGACGCCCGCGGCGCCGCCGCGTCCGCCGGCGCAGCGTAGATCGACAGCCATTGGTTCAGCCCGCCCTCGAGAATATAGGCGTTGGGCTTGGCCAGGACCATCAAGTGCTTCCACGCCTCGGTGGCCTGGAGTTCGTCATTGCTGACCAGTACCACGACCCCGGTGCCGGACAACGTCTGCAGGCGCTTGCGCAGGGCCGGCAGCTGGTCGAGCGTGACCCGCTCCGCATCGACCAGATGGAATTGGTTCCAGTCCGGCTCGGGGCGGACGTCGAGAATCAGCAAGTCGACGTAGTCATCGTGCATCAACTGCAACAGTTCCGCAGGGTCTATGTAGACCTGGCGCTCAGTCAGTTTGGCAGCGTACTTGGGCGCGAGAAATTGCCATTTCTCGGCCGGCGTAGGCTGGCCGTACAACGCCAGTCCAACCGCCGCTGCCAGCAGTGCGATTGCGCCGGCGATGTGCAATTTAGGGTCCCGCATGGTCTTTGCCGTATATCAAGGTGCGCACTTTGCCGAAACCCCAGAACATGACGATCGCCATGCACACGACCAGCACCACCACCCAGCCTGTCTCCAGCCCGAACAGTTCGGGCAGGGTGAGGCGGCCCTCGAATCCGGAGTGCCAGAATTCGTTGTACAGACTGACCGTATCACCGAAGAGCAGCACCCCGACCAGGGCGCCCAGGACAAAGAAGGCCCCGTCGAGCTTGAGCGTCGCCATGCTGACGATCGAGGTGCCCGGGCAGTAACCGCCGATGATGAAACCGACTCCCATGATCAGACCGCCGAGGATGCCCGGCCACCAGTAGGTCTCGTTGACGTAGATTTCCTCGTAATCCAGCAGGCCCAGCGCGGCCGCCCAGAACACCAGGATCATGGCGACCACGATGGCCGTGAACATGACCTTGAGCACGCGGAATTCCGT
>JBFZDU010000069.1:0-7237 GCA_041307205.1 Gammaproteobacteria bacterium
CAAGCCATCCAGCTTGGGCTCGGCGGCGTAGGCGATCTCGCCCGTCAGTCCCAGGCGCTCACGGGCGCGCCGGTCGAATTCAGTGACTTCCTGCTCGGTGAAGGCATTGCCCAACGACAACATGGGCACCGCGTGGACGACCTCTGCGAACTGCGCCAGCGGCGCGGCACCGACCCGCTGGGTCGGCGACTCAGGGGTCAACAGGTCAGGGTACTTGGCTTCCAGTGCCTGCAACTCGCGCAGCAAACGGTCGTACTCGGCGTCCGGTACCTGCGGGTCGTCGAGCACATAGTAGCGGTAGTTGTGATATTCGATTTGCTCGCGCAGCCGGTCCGCCTGCTCCCGGGCGTGCCGCGGGACACTCATCCGCGGCTGCGCGCCAGCTGCAGCTGGCGGCGGTGTTCGAGAATTCCGGCACGGGTGTGCTCGATGCTCTGCTTGGTCAGCCGGCTGTGCGTCTCGTCTTGGGGTTCCACGTCGAGCAGCGCCGCCAAACGCTCGGCGGTGAACAGCATGTCGGCGTATATGGCCAGACCGTCGCGCACCCCGGGCAGCTGGGTGAACAGGACCACGCCCGCCGTGGTGTAGGACTGCATCGCCTTGAGCGGGAAGCTGCCGGGTTCGATCAAGCTTGCCATGCTGAACAGCACCTGGTCATGCAGCTGGCTGTCGTAACGATGGTAGATATCCATAGCACCGGCCTTGAGGTCGACCTCCTTGACCGCCTTGGCCAGGGCCGCACCGTGGATCATGCCGTCCTTGGCGACCAGGTTGATCTGCACGATCTTGCGCGGTAACTCGTCCGCGAGGTCGGGGGCGGCATGCAGGTAATCGCTGCCGCCGTGGGCATCGAAGTTCAGCGCAGGACTGAGCGCGGGCTCGGCGTCGAGTTCGATCCGGTCCCACTCGGTCAACTGCAGGGGCTCCGACTCGGCAGCCGCGGTACCCGCTGACGCGGCAACCACCGTGACCTCCGGTTCGGCTGCGGCTTCTCTGGCCGCCGCCATGGTTGGCGTCGGCTCGGCCTGTTCCTCGTCCGGGTCGAAACGGGGCGCGCGGCGCGGTGTCGCCTGCGGCCGGGCATGGGAGCGCGGCCTGGCACGCAGGTGCGCTAGCCGGTCCCACAGGTAGATCCCGAGTACCAGCAAGATGCCCAGGCCCAGCAGTATCAGTCTTAGGGAATCCGCATCCATGAGGGTAGATGGGGTGTTGGGTTCGCCGCCGATTTTACACCGCGGCCAACGCCGCCGCCTCCTCCACGTCGACCGAAACCAGGCGCGACACGCCCGGTTCGTGCATGGTCACGCCAGTGAGCTGGTGGGCGATTTCCATGGTCACCTTGTTATGCGTGATGAAAATGAACTGCACCTTCTCCGACATCTCTTTCACCATGGCACAGAAACGACTCACATTGGCATCGTCGAGGGGCGCGTCCACCTCGTCGAGCATGCAGAAAGGGGCCGGGTTGAGCTGGAAAATGGCGAACACCAAGGCGACCGCCGACATCGCCTTCTCGCCCCCAGACAGCAGGTGGATGCTGGAATTGCGTTTGCCGGGCGGGCGGGCCATCACTGTCACCCCGGTGTCGAGCAAGTCTTCGCCGGTCAGCTCCAGGTAGGCGTGGCCGCCGCCGAACAGCTTGGGGAAGAGCTCCTGCAGGCCGTTGTTGACCTTGTCGAAGGTTTCCTTGAAGCGGGTGCGGGTCTCGCGGTCGATCTTGCGGATGGCGTTTTCCAGGGTCTCCAGCGACTCGGTAATGTCGGCGTGCTGGCGGTCCAGGTATTCCATGCGTTCGCGCTGTTCCTTGAACTCGTCGATAGCGGCCAGGTTGATCGGTCCCAGGCGTTGGATGCGCATGCCGAGCCGTTCCACGTGCTCCTGCCAGGCCGGCACCTCGGCCTCGGCCGGCATCTCGGCCGCCAGTGTGGCCCGTTCGAAGCCGGTCTCCGCCAGCTGTTCTTCCAGCGTACGGCTGCGCACCACGATCTCTTGGCGCGCCATGCGCACCTGGTCCAACCCGGACCGTTCCTCCTGCACCCGCTGCTCGACCCGGTGACGTTGCTGTTCGAGTCCACGCAGGGCGTGATCCAGGGCATCGAGTTGGTTGCGCGCCGCGGTGAGTTGGGCCTCTACGATCATGCGCGCCTGCAATCTGGCTTCCAGGTCCGCACGTTGCTGCTCCAGCGGTTCTACCCCAGCGGCAACCGTCGCCCGCAATTCACCGCAACGCGCCTGCAACTGCTCCAACTGCGAGCGCATCCGGTCCAGGCCCGAGCGCAGCGATTGCTCCGAACTGCGCAGCGACTCGACCCGCAGGGCGATCTCGTGTGCCTGATTGCGCGCCAGGCTGGCGGCTTGTCGGGCCTCGTCCAGCGCCCAGCGCAGGCCTTCGCGGCGGGTCACCAGCGCCTCGCGTTGTTTGGCGAGATGCTCCATGTCCGCCAGCGCCTGGTGCAGCCGGCCGCGCGCCGCGCCCATCGCCTCGGCGCCCTGATGCAGTTGCTCGCGCAACTCCCGGACATCCTTCTCCAAGGCCGCGATGCGGTGGCGGAGTTGTTCGGCGCGGGCCCGCCGACCGCTGAGTTGCGCACGGAGCTCGGCGAGCTGGCGATTGGCCAGGTCCAGCGCTTGCTGGCCCTCGTCGCGCCGGCGCTCGGCATCGGCCAATTGCGCCTGGCCGTCGTCAAGCTGCATGGCCAGGCCGTCGATGAGCGGCGTCAGTTCGTCCTCGCGCGCGGCCAACTCGCGGAGTTGTTGCTCGCGGGCGAGCACACCGGCGGTGGCGTCGACCCCCTGGTGCAGGCGCAGCCAGCCGGGCCCGATCCAGATGCCCTCCGGCGTAACCACGGACTCGTGCGCCGCCAGGGTGGCGCGTTCGCTCAGGGCGGCGGCCAGGTCGGGGGCGGTGCGGATATTGTTGAGGAAACCGGTCAGGCGCGCCGGGCCGCGTACCAGCTCGCCCAGGCTGCCGGCACGCGGCGCACTGGCCGTGCCGCCGAGTTCGAACAGCTCGAGCCGGCCCTTCGAGAAACTCGCCAGCTGAGCCGCGATGCCTTCCAGGTCGTCGACGCAAACCGCCTGCAGGTGATGGCCCAGCACGGCTTCGGCAGCGCGCTGCCAGACGGCCGGCACTTCCACGACTTCGAGCAGGCGCTTCGCCCCGGCCAGACCGGCAGCAGTCAACCAGCGCAGCGTAGCACCCGCATCGGCGCCCATGGCCGCCTGTTGCAGGGCCTGCAACGAGGCCAACCGGCCCTTGAGGGCCTGGTATTCAGCCCTGCCCGTGGCCAGGTCTTGCTGGCGCTGCGCGTTCTGGGCACGGACCGCCATGATGCGCTCCGCGGCCCCCGCCGTGGCGGCGCTCAGCTGCGCGACACGCCCCTCGTGCTCCTGCTCGAGCCGTTCGAGTTCTGCGATCTCGGCGTCGAGTTCGACATCGGCGAGGCGCCGTTTGTCGTCTTCGAGGCGCTCCAGGCGCCGTCGCAGCTGCACCTCCTGCTGTTCCAGCTGATTGATGCGGGCCCGCTCCACCTGCGCGGTCTGGGCCGGTTCGATCGCCTTCTGATTGAAGGTGTCCCACTCGGACTGCCAGTCCTGCATGGCGGCCTCGGCGTCGGCCAGCTGTTCCGCGGTCTGCTCCGAACGCGCGCGCGCCTCTTCTAGACGGGGCAGGTCGTGCCCCAATTCTTCGCTCAGCGTCGCCAGCCGCCCGGCGTCCTGGGTGCTGTGCTGCTGTGCCTCGCCGAGCGCATGCTCCGCCTGAGCCAAGTCGGCCTCCTGGCGGCGGCGTGCCTCGCGGGCGTATTGGATCGCCTCTTCGAGACGCGCTATCTCGGCGCCGACCGCGTAAAAACTGCCCTGCACGGCGTTGAAACCATCATTGGCCTCGATGTGCGCCTCGCGCTGCTGCTCTATGTCCGCCTCGAGCCGACGCTGGTCCGCCACCGCCGCCTGCAGGCGGTTCTCCTGCTCGGCAATAACCCGGTCGCGCTCGCCAATATCAACCAGCATTTCCGCCAACCGCAGGCTCAGCAGTTCGGCTTTCGCCCGCCGCTCTTCGGCCTTGAGCTCCTTGTACTTCTCCGCCGTGGTCGCCTGGCGTTCGAGGTGCCGGAGCTGCTTCTGGATCTCTTCGCGCAAATCGTTCAGGCGGTCGAGATTCTCCCGCGTGTGCTCGATGCGCCGCTCGGTCTCCTTGCGGCGCTCCTTGTACTTGGAGATGCCGGCCGCCTCTTCGAGATAGGCGCGCAGATCCTCGGGACGCGCCTCGATGATGCGCGAGATCATGCCCTGCTCGATGATCGAATAGCTGCGCGGCCCCAAGCCGGTCCCCAGGAACAGGTCGGCGATATCACGACGCCGGCACTTCACGCCATTCAGGTAATAGAGTGATTGGCCGTCGCGCGACACCTGGCGTTTGACCGAGATCTGGCCGTACTGGGCGTATTGACCCCCGGCGGCACCGTCGCTGTTGTCGAACAGCAACTCGATGGTGGCGGTCCCGACCGGCTTGCGTGAGGTCGAACCATTGAAGATGACATCGGCCATGGACTCGCCACGCAGCATCTTGGCCGAAGTCTCGCCCATCACCCAGCGCACCGCGTCGATAACGTTCGACTTGCCGCAACCGTTCGGACCGACCACCCCCACAAGGTTGCTCGGAAATGGGACGGTAGTTGGGTCAACAAAGGATTTGAAGCCCGCCAGCTTGATCTTTTCCAGACGCATGGGGCGCAACGATACCGGAACCGCCGCGCCGCCCACAAGCAGTGGTAAAAAAAACATAAATGACATTAAATATATTATTTAATATATTGTTTTACATAATTTTTGAATCTGAGGATTTTATCCACAGAAAAGCTGCCATTGCCCCTGCGCTATACTCAGCTGCGCCCTGGCCCTGGAAAGACACCGCAGCATGCCGTCCGCACCCGCGAAAACCCTGGAAACCTTCCCAAACCCCCAGCCCGCACGCGACTACGCGATCCACATCCGAGTCCCGGAGTTCACCTGTCTGTGCCCGAAAACGGGCCAGCCGGATTTCGCCACCCTCTACCTGGACTATGTTCCCGACCGGCTGTGCGTCGAACTGAAGGCACTGAAGCTGTATGTATGGTCGTTCCGCGACGAGGGTGCGTTTCACGAAGCGGTGACCAACCGCATCCTCGACGACCTGGTGGCAGCCATCGCACCCCGCTACCTGCGACTCACCGCCGCATTCAACGTCCGCGGTGGCATTTATACGACCGTCGTCGCCGAGCACCGCGCCCCCGACTGGCAGCCTGCCCCGCCGGTCGCACTGCCCCGCCCCGCTGGTCTTGGCCGCGACTGAGGTCTTCGTCGGCATAGATATCGGCACCTCCGGGTGCCGTGCCGCAGCCATCACGACCAGCGGCCAGCCGATCGCGCTGCACAAGATCGATCTGCCCCCCGGCCGGCAACCGCAGGCCGGATACTCCGAACAGGCGCCCGAGGCCTGGTGGCAAGCCCTTTGCGCGGTGACCTGGGGCCTGCTGGCGCGTCTCGACGGATGCCGCCCGGCGGCCCTGGCCCTGGACGGCACCTCCGGCACTCTGCTGCTGAGCGATGACGCCGGACAACCGCTCTCACCGGGTCTGATGTACGACGACGCGCGCGGCCGCCCGGCCTTGCCGCGCATCGCGGCAGTCGCCCCACCCAACGCGGCCGTGCATGCGGCCACCAGCAGCCTCGCCAAGCTGCTCAGTCTGGTCGCGACCGGCGCGCCGCCAGGCATGGCAAGGGTCTTGCATCAGGCAGAGTGGCTGGCCGGCCGACTGATCAACGATTACACCCGCGGTGATGAGACCAACTGCCTCAAGCTCGGCTACGACCCGACCGCGGGCGGCTGGCCAGCCTGGCTGGCAGACCTGGGGATACCGGGCAGTTGGCTGCCACGGGTGTTGCCGGTGGGCGGCCGGCTCGGCGCGGTGACGCCCGCGGCAGCGCGCAGCACCGGATTGCCAGCGGGATTGCCGGTGTTTGCCGGCACCACCGACAGCGTTGCGGCCGCCCTGGCGGCAGGCATCGGCGCCAGCGGCGATGCGGTGACCTCGCTCGGCAGCACGCTGGTGCTGAAGATCCTCGCTGAGCACCCCGTCTCATCCGCGCCGCACGGCGTTTACAGCCACCGGGTATTCGGTCGTTGGCTGGCCGGTGGCGCATCCAACAGTGGGGGTGCGGTATTGCGGGCGTTCTTCACAGACCGGGAAATGGCCGAACTGGGGCGGTGCTTACGGACCGACCTTCCGACCGGCCTGGACTATTATCCGCTGCTCAGTCCCGGCGAGCGTTTCCCGACCAATGATCCCGTCCTGCCGCCGCGCCTGACCCCGCAGCCGGACGATCGGGCGCGGTTTTTTCAAGGACTGCTGGAAGGCATTGCGACCATCGAATGTGCGGGCTACACGCTGCTGCAGCGGCTCGGCGCCCCGGCACCGCGGCTTATCCTCAGCACCGGCGGCGGCGCTGCCAATGTTGGTTGGCAGAAGTTACGGCAACGTCGCCTCAACGCCCCGGTGGTGGTGGCGCAGACCGCCGAGGCCGCCGTGGGCGCCGCACTCGTCGCCAGACGTGGTGCGTCAGGCGACTGAAGATTCTGAGCCGGCCTCCGCGGTCACTGGAGCTTGGCCGTCAAGCCCTCCGCCTGACCCGCCCATTGCGTCCCGGCATGCTCTCGCATCACCCGTTGCAGCAACTGGCGCGCCTCGGGATTGCGGCCGTTCAATGCCAACGCCTCGGCGACATGCAGCGCGATTTCCGGGTTGCGCGGTGCCGCGACCAGGGCCTGCTGCAAGATCTGCAGCCCAGCCTGCTTCTGGCCCTGCTGCAGCAGGATCCAACCGTAGGTATCCACGATCTCGGCCCGCTCCGGGGCTATTTCATAGCCGCGTTTGGCATGCTCCAGGGCTCGCGGATCGCCCTTTTGGTGATAAAGCCAGGCGACGTTATTCAACACCAGCGGATTGTCGGACGTGACTTCGAGCGCCTTCTCGTAGGCCGCTATCGCCTCGGCATCACGCCCAGCTTGCTGCAGCAGCATGCCCAGTGTCGACCACGAAGTGGCGTCCTCGGGTTGCGCTGCAAGCCAGTCACGCAATACCAGCACGGCACGATCAGTCTGCCCAGCGGCCACCAGGGAATGCGCGAACAGGTTGATCCGCTTGGTAGTACCCTCCGCACGCACCGCCTGCTCCATGGCCAGCAGCGCCTTGTCTGG
>JBFZDU010000070.1:0-2521 GCA_041307205.1 Gammaproteobacteria bacterium
GCCGCTGCGCTTCGGCCGGTCGACCATCGAGCGCTGGTACTACGCGGCGCGGCGCGCGCAGCGCGACCCGGTGGCGGCGCTGCAGACCCGGGTGCGCTGCGATGTGGGCCAGCAGCGCGTGCTGACGCCGGAGGTGATCGCCGCGCTGCGGGCGTCGTACCACGCGCACCCGAGTTGGTCGTGCCAGCTGCACTACGACAACCTGGGCCCGACGCTGGGGGCCGCGGCGCCGATCCCGTCGTACACGACCGTCCGGCGTTACCTCCAGGCACAGGGCTGGTGGCGGCAACCGGTCCGCCGCGGCCAGCGCCGGCCGGGGGAAGTGGCTGCTGCGGTGCACCGGCAGGCACGCGAGACGCGCAGCTACGAGGTCGACTTCGTCGGTGGGCTGTGGCACCTCGATTTCCATCACGGCTCGCGGCCGGTCCTGACCCGGGCCGGCACCTGGGCGACGCCGCAGGCCCTGGCCGTCCTCGACGACCGCTCGCGGCTGGCCTGTCACGTCCAGTGGTATCTCGACGAGACCACCGAGAGCCTGGTGCATGGCTTCAGCCAGGCCCTGCAGCGGCGGGGGCTGCCCCGCGCGTTGATGAGCGACAACGGCGCCGCGATGCTGGCCGCGGAGTTCACCGGCGGGCTGCACACGCTGGGCATCGTGCACCAGACGACGCTGCCGTACTCGCCCCAGCAGAACGGCAAGCAGGAGGTGTTCTGGGGCCGCCTGGAAGGGCGGCTGATGGCCATGCTGGAGGGCGTGTCCGAGCTCAGCCTGGAGTTGCTCAACACCGCCACCCACGCCTGGGTCGAGCAGGAATACCAGCGCACCCGGCACGCCGAACTCGACACCACGCCGCTGGCCCGTTACCTCGCCGGGCCGCAGGTGTTGCGCGAGTGCCCTGACAGCGCGGCACTGCGCGCCGCCTTCCGGATGGAGGTGACCCGCACCCCGCGGCGCAGTGACGGCACGGTCAGCCTCGCCGGACGGCGGTTCGAGCTTCCGGCCCGCTACCGGCACCTCACCCGGCTGCACCTGCGCTATGCCCGCTGGGACCTGAGTGCGGTCGACCTCGTCGACGCCCGCCGCGGCACCGTGTTGTGCGCGCTGTATCCGCTCGACAAGTCCGCCCATGCCAGCGGTCGCCGGCGCGCCATCGCGCCGGGGGTGTCGCCGGCACCGTTGCCACCCGCGTCCGGCATGGCGCCGCTGCTGCGGCAACTGATGGCCGAGTACGCCGCCACCGGCTTGCCGCCGCCGTTCATCCCCACCGAGCAGGAGGCTCGTTCATGAACCCGTCGCTGCTGGCCCTCTACGGCTTGAAGTGGAATCCCTTCGCACCGGAACTGCCGACCGAAGCCCTGCGTCTGACCCGTGCCGCCGAGGACTTCCTCTGGCGGGTCGAGCAAACGCTGGTGCGCGAGGGCGGCTTCGCGCTGATCCATGGCGATCCCGGCACCGGCAAGAGCGTGGTGTTGCGCCTGCTGGCCGAACGGCTCGAGCGGCTGGCCGATGTCACCGTCGCCGCGCTCAACCATCCCCAGAGCAACCTCGCCGACTTCTACCGCGAGATGGGCGAGGTGTTCGGCGTCGGCCTGCGCCCGCACAACCGCTGGAGCGGCTTCAAGAGCCTGCGCGAACGTTGGCTCGCCCACCTCGACAGCGTCCGCGTCCGCCCGGTGCTGCTGATCGACGAGGCCCAGGAAATGAACCCGGCCACCCTCTCCGAGCTACGCCTGCTGGCCTCGGCCCGCTTCGATTCGCGACCGCTGCTCAGCGTGATCCTCGCCGGCGACTCCCGCCTCACCGATACGCTCCGCCGCGATGAATTGCTGCCGCTGGGTAGCCGCATCCGCGTCCGCCTGACCATGGAGTACGCCAGCCGCGACGATCTGCTGGCCTGCCTCGAGCACCTGCTCACCACCGCCGGCAACGCCACCCTGATGACCCCGCCGCTGCGCGCAATGCTGTGTGACCACGCCGCCGGCAACTACCGCATCCTCACCACCATGGCCGCCCAGTTGCTCGCCGCTGCTCTGCAGCGCCAAGCCACCACCATCGACGAGAAGCTCTACTTCGAAGTCTTTGCCGATGCCCGCACCAGCCCCACCAGCAAGCCGCGCGCCCGGACTGGACGGTGATCCCATGTCCGACGACTACGTTCCCCAACCTCGTCCGCCGCTCACCGATGCGACCACCGCCGCGATCCTCGACTTCCTCTACGACCTCGTCGCCGACTTCGAAGCGGTCTACGCCACCCAACTCCGCCGGCATAACCGAGCCACCACCCAACCGCGCAGCGTGAACCCGCAGCAGCCATGGGCCAGCACCGACGACGATCCGTTCTGACCCCAAGCGACACCGCCAGGCCGCGGGGAATCACTCACGCCGGGCGTCCATCACCGAGCACGATCAGAGGGCCATCAATTAGCGCGCTCATGCTCATCGGGCCGCAGCCCAAAATTAGCATGACAGAAAACAAACGTCTGCTCGTTGACCAGAGTCACTCGAACTGCACATTTTGTT
>JBFZDU010000071.1:0-13177 GCA_041307205.1 Gammaproteobacteria bacterium
AGGAACGAGGAACGAGGAACGAGGAACGAGGAACGAGGAACGAGGAACGAGGAACGAGGAACGAGGAACGAGGAACGAGGAACGTCAAAATGGTCGCAGCCCCGCAACCCCGGTCAAGCCCAAAGCCAAAATAAATCGCGGCGCCAGCCGCACAAGACCCCTCGCTCCACGGCCCTCGGCCCTCGGCCCTCGGCCCTCGGCCCTCGGCCCTTTCCGTTGAGGCGCCAGCCGCACAAAACCCCTCGTTCCTCGATCCTCGATCCTCGGCCCTTTCCGTTCAGGCGCCAGCCGCACAAAACCCCTCGACCCTCGATCCTCGGCCCTTTCCGTTCAGGCGCCAGCCGCACAAAACCCCTCGTTCCTCGATCCTCGGCCCTTTCCTCTATCCACTGACCTTGACGACCGTGCGGCCCCGCACCTGCCCGGCCAGGATCGCTTCGGCACGCTCCGGCACCTGGTCGAGGGCGATCTCATCCAGGGTCGCCTCCAGCTTCGCGAGCGGCAGGTCGCGCCGGATCCGCTCCCAGATCAGCAGGCGTTCGGCGCGTGGCACGGTTACCGAATTGATGCCCTGCAAGCGCACGCCCCGCAGGATGAAGGGCATCACGGTGGTGGGCAGATCGACCCCGCCGGCCAGGCCGCAGGCGGCGACCGTGCCGTTGTCCCTGGTCTCGGCCAGGATCCGCGCCAGCGTGCTGCTGCCGACCGTATCGACCGCGCCGGCCCAGCGCGCGGATTCCAGCGGCCGGCAGGGCGCCGCCAGCGCGGCGCGATCGAGGAAGCCGCTCGCTCCCAGTTCACGCAGGTAGTCGTGGGTCTGGGGTCGACCGGTCACCGCGTGCACCTGGTAGCCCAGCTTGGCGAGGATCGCGACCGCCACGCTCCCCACCCCGCCGGCCGCGCCGCTGACCAGCACCGGGCCCCGCCCCGGGGTCACGCCACCCGCCTCCAGCGCCAGGATGCACTGCATGGCGGTGAACCCGGCGGTGCCCACGGCCATGGCCTGGCGCGGCGTCAACCCCGCCGGCAGCGGCACCAGCCACTCGCCCGGCACCCGCGCCCGCTCGGCATACCCACCCCAGTGCGACTCGCCCACGCCCCAGCCGGTCAACACCACCGGCTCGCCCGGGCGGTAGCGCGGATCCTCGGAGTGCACGACCGTGCCAGCGAAATCTATGCCTGGCACCAGCGGCAGGATCCGGGCGATCCGGCCCCTGCCGGTCACCGCCAGGCCGTCCTTGTAGTTGAGGTCCGAGTAGGCGACATCGACCAGCACCTCGCCTGGCGGCAGGTCGGTCAACGGCAGGTCTTCGAGCTGCGCGCGATAGGTCTTCTCGCCGGTGGCGCGCAGGATCAGGGCACGGAAGGTGTCGCTCATGGCATCGGCCCTCTGGCTTTGGCGGGATGAATACAGCGATCATAGCGACCCAGCCGCAGCACATCACCCCGCCATGAACAACCACGAACTCAGCGCCCGCGATCTCGATGTCCTGTGGCACCCCTGTACCCAGATGAAGGATCACGAGTGGTTGCCGGTGGTGCCCATCCGCCGCGGCAGCGGGGTGTGGCTGGAAGACTTCGACGGCAATCGCTACATCGACGCGGTCAGCTCCTGGTGGGTGAACCTGCACGGCCACGCCGAACCGCGCATCAACGCGGCCATCCGCGACCAGCTCGACACCCTGGAACACGTACTGCTGGCCGGCTTTTCGCACGAACCCGCGATCCGGCTCGCGGAACGACTGGTCGCGGTCACGCCGCCCGGACTGGACCGCGTGTTCTACGTGGACAACGGCTCGGCCGCCATCGAGGCCGCGCTGAAAATGAGCTACCACTACTGGCGCAATTTCGGGCGCACCGGCAAGCACCGCTTCGTCACCCTGGCGAACAGTTACCACGGCGAGACCTTGGGCGCGCTGGCGGTGGGTGACGTTGCGCTCTACAAGGAAACCTACGCCCCGCTGTTGATGTCGGTGCTGACCGCGCCCTCGCCCGACTGCTACCAGCGCGAGCCGGGCGAGTCCTGCGCGGACTATGCGCGCCGCCGCTTCGCCGACATGGAACGGCTGCTGGCCGCGCACGCCGACGAGGTCAGCGCGGTGATCGTCGAGCCCCTGGTGCAATGCGCCGGCGGCATGCGCATGTATCACCCGGTGTACCTGGAACTGCTGCGCGCGGCCTGCGATCGCTACCAGGTACACCTGATCGCCGACGAGATCGCGGTCGGCTTCGGCCGGACCGGGACCCTGTTCGCCTGCGAGCAGGCCGGCATCACACCGGACTTCCTGTGCCTGTCCAAGGGCCTGACCGGCGGTTACCTGCCGCTGTCGGTGGTACTCACCCGCAACGGCGTGTACGAGGCCTTCTACGACGACTACGAAAAGCTCACTGCCTTTTTGCACTCGCACAGTTACACCGGCAACCCACTGGGCTGCCGCGCCGCCCTCGCGAGCCTGGACATTTTCACCCAGGACGACGTCATCGCCCGCAACCAGGCGACTGCCCGGCTGCTGGCCGCCGCCGCGGCACCCTTGGCCGGGCACCCACACGTCGCCGAGGTGCGCCAGCAGGGCATGATCCTCGCCATCGAACTGGTCCAGGACCGCCCTAACCGCACCCCCTACCCCTGGCAGCAGCGCCGCGGCCTGCACGTCTACCGGCACGGCTTGGCGCACCAGGCGCTGCTGCGGCCCCTGGGCAACGTGGTGTACTGGATGCCGCCTTACGTGATCAGCCCCGACGAGATCGAGTTGCTGGGGCGGGTGACGGCCGCCGGCATCGACCGCGCGACCCGCGACTGAGCCGCGGCCCAGATGCGCGTCAGCCGCCTGTTCGTCGACCAGCCGCTCGCCCCCGGCCAGACCCTGACGCTCGACGCCGCGGCCAGCCGCTATCTCAACCAAGTGCTGCGCCTGCGCGGCGGCGCTGCCGTGATCCTGTTCAACGGCGACGGGCGTGAATACCACGCGGCCCTGACCGGCCTCAGCCGCCAGGGCGCCATCCTGCAGGTCGAACGCGCCGGGCGCAGCGAGCCGCCGAGCGCCCTGCGACCGCACCTGTGGCTCGGCATCTCCCGGGGCGAGCGCATGGACTACGCGCTGCAGAAGGCGGTGGAACTGGGCGTGAGCAGCATCACGCCGCTAGACACGCCACGCAGCGTGGTGAAGTTGGACGGCGGGCGCGAGCAGAAGCGGCTGGAGCACTGGCGCGGCGTGATCTTGAGCGCCTGCGAGCAGTCGGGGCGCTGCCGGCTGCCAGAACTGCACCCCCCGGCGCGACTGGCCGACCGCCTGGGTAGCCAGCGCGGCCTCGGCCTGCTGCTCGACCCACTGGCGGCGCTCAGCCTGCCCGCACTGGCCCCGCCCGCCGCCGACCTCACCCTGCTGATCGGTCCGGAGGGCGGACTGACACCGCAGGAACGGGCGGCCGCCGTTGCCGCCGGCTTCCAGGCGATCCGGCTGGGACCGCGGATTCTCCGCGCCGAGACCGCGCCGCTGGCCGCGCTGGCCGCCATCCAGGTGTTATGGGGGGACTTCCGCTGAGCCGGCGCGCGCTGCGGTCGGGCCTCACGGGAGCAGCTGGCGCAGGATATCGGCCATCCGCTCGAGATCCGGGACCAGGGCCTGTTCGCCGCCGAGATTGACGCGCGCGAAGATGGGCCAGGTCGGCGGCAACGGCGGATGCGGCTCGGCCGCGATGATCGATTCGGTCACCCGCACCAGGCGCGGGATGCCGCGCGACACTATCCCGATGAACGGCAGGCTGCCGTCGGTGCGCTGGCCGTGGCATACGGCGATACGCAGCCGCGCCGCCCTCGGATCGAAGGCCTCGCCCAGCATGCGTTCGATGGACACCACCGGCATCGGCCGCTGGCGCCACATCACGGTGCCCAGCACCCAGGCCGGGGCGGCCGTCGCAAGCGGGGTGGCATCGCGATAATCAATGACCTCGTTCATCGCCGCGTTGGGCAGCAACAGCGACACCTGCCCGGTCGGGATCAGCACGCCGCGCAGCGCGGCCGCTGCCCCCTGGCCTTTACTCATGCCGTCTGCTCCGCGAGCACGGTATAGATGTTGTCAAGCAGTTCGGCCTCCTGGTAGGGCTTGCCCAGGTAGCGCTTGACTCCCAGTGACAGGGCGCGCATGCGATGCTTCTCGCCGGTGCGCGAGGTAATCATGATGATCGGGATGTCACTCAACTCGGCGGTGTTCTGCATATGCCGGGCGAGTTCGAAGCCGTCCATGCGGGGCATTTCGATATCGAGCAGCATCACGTCCGGACGGTTCTCCTGCAGCAGCGCCACGGCGTCGACCCCGTCCTTGGCCGTGATCACCTGCATGGCGTGGCGTTCCAGCAGCCGCCCCGTGACCTTGCGCACCGTAATCGAATCATCCACTACCATGACCGTGATCCCGGCCGGCGACCCGGTGCTGATCGGCTCGACCGCCGGTGCGGCCTTCTGGGCCATCGCCGCCCGCACCAGGCTGCTCATGTCGAGGATCATCGCCACGCGGCCGTCCGACAGGATGGTCGCGCCGCTGAACCAGCGCACCGTCGCCAGCTGCACGCCGACCGACTTGACGACGATCTGGCGGTTCCCCAGCAGGGCATCCACCTGCACCGCCACGCGGTGTTCACCCGAGCGCACCAGCAGCATCGGGTACCAGCGCTGCGCCTCGGCCAGCAGCGGCGCAGTGTCGCCCAGCATGCTGCCGAGGTAGCGCACCTGGTAGGTCTTGCCCAGATAATGGATGCCGTCGCGGCGGCCCGTGTAACATTCCTCGAGATCCTGGCGCGATACCCGCAACACGCCGTCGACGCTGCCGTGCGGCACTGCGAAGGTATCCTCGCCCTGCTGCACCAGCAGGCCGTCGGTGATAGCCAGGGTGAACGGCAGGCGGATGCTGAAACGCACCCCCTTGCCGGGTTCGGACTCGAGCTGCAGCGTGCCGCCGAGCAGCTTGACCTCGCTGATCACCACGTCCATGCCGACCCCACGCCCGGCGATCTGGGTCACCTGGGCGGCAGTCGAGAATCCGGGCTCCAGGATGTACTGATCTAGCACCGCGTCCTCGACCTCGGCATTGGGGTCGAGCAACTGGCGCGCGATCGCCTTGCGCCGGATCGCTGCCCGGTCCAGGCCGGCACCGTCGTCGCTGACCGTGATCACCACATCGGAACCGTCGCGGCTCATTTCCAGAACGATCCGCCCGGTCTCGGGCTTGCCGGATTCCAAGCGCGCGGCGGGCGACTCGATGCCATGCGCGACGGCATTGCGCAGCAGGTGTTCCAGCGGCGCCATCATGCGTTCGAGGATCGACCGGTCCATCTCCCCCTGTGCCCCCGGCGCTACCAGCTCGGCCTGTTTGCCGAGGCTTTGCGCGGTCTGCCGCACCACCCGCTGCAGCCGCGACACCCGGCTGGCGAACGGCACCATGCGGGTGCGCAGCAGTCCATCCTGCAATTCATTGCTGACCCGGGCGTGCTGCAGCAGCAGGGTGTCGGTGTCGCGGCGCAGATCGTCGAGCGTGGTACCTATGCTGCCCAGGTCACTCACGGTTTCGGACAAGGCGCGCGACAGTTCCTGGATGTTGGAGTAGCGGTCGAGTTCGAGCGGATCGAAGTCAGCGTAGCGGTCGTCTTCGTGGCGCGACAGGATCTGCGCCTCGGTCTCCAACTCCAGCTGCCGCAGCTGCTCTCGCAGGCGGGTGATGGTCTGTTCCAGTTCGACCAGGTTGAAGCCCAGGGTGTTGTTCTGCTGCTCCAGGCGCGAGCGGAAAATGCTGACCTCGCCGGCGTTGTTGACCATCTGATCCAGCAGGTCGGCGTGTACCCTGACCCGTTCCTGGGTGGGCTGCGCCGCTGCCGGCGGTTCTTCCGGCGGCGGTTGGCGCAGTGACCGCCCGGCAACGGCTTCGAGGCCGGCGGCCGGCGTGCGTTGCGGCAGCGGAAAGGGGATGACCTGGCCGGCGTCCCCGGCGGGCTGCGGCGCCCCGGCCGGCGCATTCGAGACCGATGCCGACTGACCCACCAATTCCGAATCGGGGAACAGCTGCGAATCGGTCAACAGCGAGTCCTCCGGCTCCGGCATCCCGGCCAGTTCCGGTTCGCCAGTCTCGGACTCTGTTTCCAGCGTTTCTTCGACGTGGGTATCGGCGGAGTCGGCCGCCCGGCCCCCTGTTCCGCCGCCCGCTTCGTCATAGTCGAGCAGGATCGATTCGGCGACCACGAAGTCGCCGCGCGCCGCCGCCTCGATGCGCTCGACCATCTCCGAGGTGTCGGGGACTATACCCTCGGCCTGCACCACCTCGAGCGCCGTTGCCAGCTGGTCGACGCCCCGGCGCGCGACTGCCCGCAGCTTCCCGGACGCCTGGACGTCGCCCTCGTGCACCTTCGCAAACAGCGATTCCAGGGCGTGGCTGAGATCGCCCAACGGCAGCACGCCGGCCAACCGGGCGCCACCTTTGAGGGTATGCAGCGTGCGCTGCAGGTCGGCGACGTGAGCCGGCGCACCGGGCTCGCGTTCCCACGCCTGGAATTCGCCGTCCATGCGTTCCACCAGCTCGCGGGCCTCTTCCAGGAAGATCTCCAACAGCTCCGGATCGAGATCCAACTCGATCGGTGTGGCGCGGACCGCCGCCCGCGGTTCGGACACCAATTCAGTGATCTGCTCGGAGAGCGGTTCGGTAAGCGGCTCCGACAAGGCCTCGGCGGCGTTGATTTCCTCCTGCAAGGCCTCGGCCAGCTCCAACACCTGGCGCTGCAACGCCTGCCACTCCGGGACCCTGGCCCCGGGTTGGTTGATGGCCGCCAACAAGTCTCTGAACTGGACTGCGCCTTGGCCCAATAGTGCCAGGTCCGTGCCAGCAGCCTGCGCACCCAGCTGCATGCTGAGATTGACGAAGGTCTCGAAGGCCCCCGCCAGTTCGGCGATCGGCCGCACGCCCGCCATGTTGGCGCTGCCGTGCAGGGTGTGGAGGGCGCGATGCAAGGCTGGTTCGTAGACCCCGCCGGCAGCGTCCTGGCCGTAGCGCTGCAGGAAGCCATCGAGCACGCTCAGGTGGGCATCCGCCTCGTTGCGGAAGATGTCGTAGAGCACCGGGTCGAGTACGAAGGGCATGACCGACTCGTCCGCGGCCACAGCCACCGGCGCCGGCGCCGCGCCGATCTCGGTGCCGTCCGGGAACGCCAGATCCTCCGCCGGCCCTGGCGCGGCGGCACTGTCCGCGGTCGCAATGCTTTCGTGCGCTGCGCTCCCCTCGGGGGTCGCGGCACGCTCGGCGATCTCTGGCAGCGCGGGCGTTTCCGCCGCTTCGGCGGCTGAGACCCATGCCGGCGCTTCGGCCGGTACCGACGTTTCGGCCCAATCCGGGGCTTCGATGGGTTCCGGGGTTTCGACCGCCGCGGCGGTTTCGAGCGCCTCAGCCACCATCTCGGGCGCATCGACCGGTTCCGGGGCTTCGGTCAACTCCGCCGCCGCCGCTGCAGGCGCCTCGGCCCATTCCTGGGCTTCGACCGCCGCGGCTGTCGCGACCACTTCAGGCACTTCGGCGGGTGCGGCTGCTTCCGGCACCCCGGGCACCTCGAGCGGCGCCGGCACGGCGGACTTGGCAAGACCGAAGGCGCGCGCCGCGACGGCATCCACGGCGCCGGTCGCCGGGGCCGCGCCACCCGCCTGGGCTTCCACCAGCTGTGCCAGCAGGCCGCAGGCATCGTCCATCAGGGCAAGCAGCTCGGCGCCCGGTGCAACCGTACCCTCGATGACCCGATTGAGCAGGTTTTCGACGGACCAGGCAAACTCCCCGATCAACTTCGCCCCGACCAGGCGACCGCTACCCTTGAGCGTATGGAAGGAACGCCGGAGGGTCTGCAGCGCCGCCAGGTCGCCGGCGTCGTGGCGCCAGCGCGGGTACTGCTCCTGGACGACCGCCAACTCCTCGCGCGCCTCCTCCAGGAAGATCTCCAGGATCTCGTCGTCGATCTCCGCCACCGGCGCACTCGCCGCGAGCGCGTCGCCGGCGGCTGGCACGGGGCCGGGTGCAGGCTGTTCGCCGAGCTCCGGCGCGGTCGTCGGCGCTTCGTCTGCGGTCGCGGCTGCGCGACCGCCGGCATCGGGCGGCGCCGCTTCAGGACTGAACCCGCCGCTCGCGGCTTCGCTCGACGACAGCCCGAGGCGCGCCGCGGCAGCACTGGCGTAGCCAACGATCTCGTCGCGGTTCGGCCGATCTTCCAACACCGCTTCGAGGAAGTACTCTGCGCCGGTGATGACGTCGGCCAAGGCGTCGCGCTCGACCACGCCGGGGGCGGCGCAGTCGCCCGCAATCACCGCATTCAAGTAAGGCGCCAGACCATCCAGCAGGGCCGCAACGTCCGGCTGCTCCAGCACGCGCAAAGCACCGGCGACCGCGTGCAGGCGCGCCGGCACCTGGGTCAGGTAGGCGGTCTCCTGCGGCGCACGCAGGTATTCACTGATGGCCTCCTTCACCTTGGCCAGATCGGCAAAGGTCTCATTGACCGCCGCCGTCACGTGGTCTTGCATCTCGGCCGCCGACAACCCGGACTGCCCGACCGCGCTGTCGCTGGCCGCGGCCGCCTCTTCAGTCTGGTCGAGACCCGCCAGCGCTGACTCCACGTGCAGGATGTCGCCGGCGACGCCCATCAGCAGATCGTCGTCCGGGGCGGCCGCCGAGGCGCCCGCAGCGCGGATCTGATCGGCCCGCGCCTTCAGCCGCGAGCGCAAGCCGCCGCGACCGATCATGCCGAGCGTGTCGCCGACCCGCTGCAAGGGCTCGGCCAGGGCCGTTAGTCGCCCACGGTCGTCGCGGCTGCCGCGAATGTACAGGTCGAGTTCGTCCTTGATGCCGCGCAGGTCTTGGCGCAGGGCTTCGCTGACGGCCTGGAATAATTCCTGGTCGGTGCCGCCCAGCGCGGGCTCTGCGCCACCCACCGCCTCGACCCGCTCGAAGCTGTTCGCCAGGTCCGCGGCTTGCCGCACGGCCAGCACCACCGGGTTCTGCGAATCGGAACGCGCCGCGTAGTACATCAGGCTGCGCAATAGCTCCAGCGGGAAATCGGCTACCGCCGCCTCCTCGCCGACATCCATGACCCGCTTCAAGAAACGGTCCAGCTGACCGTACAGTGGCCGCACCGCCGAGTCGGACTCGGCCGGACCTTCCAGCGACACGGTCAGCAGGGCGGCAGCCGTGTCGAGCAAGCGACGCAAGCGCGCCGTGCCAGCACGCGCCGCCAGCAGATCCAGTATGTCGCGCAGGTCGCGCAGCCCCTGCGCGGTACCGCTACTGCGCAGCCAAGCGACCAGCGCGCGCTGGTAGTGTCCGCGCCGCCGCCGGATCTCCTCGGGCAGCGCGGGATTGCCGCTGCCCGGCACGATCGGCTCGGCGGCAAGCAGTTGCCCGAGTTTCGGCGCGAACAGCGCCACCGCGGACACCAGCGGGGCAGCACGCGCCGCCCGCAGGTCGTTCATCAGGGGCAGCAGCATCAGCGGGATATCCGGCTCACCCGACGCGATACGTTCCAGGTAGACCGGCAACTGCACTATGCCCAGCATCAGGTTTTCCGCGGCCGACTCCGGCGCCCGCAACTTTCCGCCGGCCAGCGCCTCGACTACCTGTTCGAGTTCACCGGCCAGCATGGCCGCGCCGTACATTTCCACCATCTGCAGGGTGCCTTCGGCCTGGTGCAGGTGCTCGCGACAGCTGTCCAGCCTGGCCGGGTCGGCATCGCCTTCGGCGTAGGCCTCCAGCGCCCGCCGGGCGGTCCGCAGGGTTTCGTTCAGTTCGCCGCGCACCCAGCGCAGTGCACTACGATCGTATTTCGGGTTCGGGTTCGTCATTCACCCTCCGCTGGGGCTGGCACCCGCGCCTGACCCGCCATGGTCCGTGCGCTCAGTCTTCGTCCGGCAGGCGGAAACCGGCAACCGACTTCCGCAATTCGCCCGCCGTCTCGGCCAAGTTGGCAATGGCGGCGGCCGTCTGTTCGGTCCCCTCGCTGGTCTGGTTGGTGATTTCCTGGATGACGCCCATGGTGTCATTGACGTTGCTGGCCTCGCGCGACTGGCGCTGCGCCGAATCGGCAATGCTGCGGGTGATCTCGGCGATGCGGTTGGACACCTGCTCAATCTCCTGCAGTGCACCACCGGCCGCTTCGGCCAGCTGCGCCCCACTCACCACCTCGTTGGTGCTCGCCTCCATGGATTTGACCGCCTCGTTGGTATCGGCCTGGATGGTCTTCACCAGTGCCTCGATCTGCTTGGTGGCGTTCGAGGAACGCTCGGCAAGGCGCTGTACTTCGTCCGCCACGACGGCAAAGCCACGCCCGGCCTCGCCGGCCATGGCCGCCTGCATGGCGGCATTGAGGGCGAGGATGTTGGTCTGGTCGGCGATGTCTTCGATCAGCTCCACGATGTTGCCGATCTCCTGCGAACTCTCACCCAGGCGCTTGATCCGCTTGGCCGTTTCCTGGATCTGATCGCGGATGTTGTTCATGCCGTCGATCGTGCGGCGCACCGTCTGGCCACCGCGTGCCGCGATGTCGACCGAGCGCTTGGCCACTTCGGCCGACTCGGCGGCGTCCATCGCCATCCGGTCCATGGCGGAACTCATCTCCTGAACGATCTCGGTGGCGCCGCTGATCTGCCGGCGCTGCTGTTCGGAGGCGGCCGCCAGGTGCAAGGCGGTGGCGCGGCTCTCCTGCGCCGAAGCGGACACCTTCACCGCCGTTTCGTTGATCGTGACCACCAGGCCGCGCATCGCCTCCACCGCATAGTTGATCGAGTCGGCAATGGCGCCGGTGATGTCTTCGGTCACCGTGGCCTCCACGGTCAGATCGCCGTCGGCCAGGTCCCCCATCTCGTCCAACAGGCGTCGGATCGCCTCCTGGTTGCGTTCGTACTGTTGGGCGCTGTCACGCTCACGGCCCCGCGCATCGCGCAGCAGGGCGGCACCGAGCATGACCAGCAACACCGTGGCGGCTATCCCCAGCAGCACCAGCAGCGTGGTCCCGCTGCGCACCGGGCCGACGGCAAAACGGCCGGGGGCTTCGCCGAAGGCCGTGATCAGGACCCGGGTGGCCTCGTCCAGGCGGTCGGAGGCCGCGGCCACTTCGCCAGCCGCTTCGAGCGCTGGCAGCACAGCCGGCGTGTTCTCGACGATTTCCTGGGTGTGGTCGTTGATGGTGGCGAACAGCCGCAGCACCTCCCCGAGCAGCTTCTGTCCTTCTGGATCGGTGACGCGGGCCATGTCGAGCTTGGCATCGCCCTCCAGCATGGCGTCGAGTATCCGGCCAAACTGCTGGGTGTCCTGGCTGAACTGATCGATGGCGGCCGCGGTCGCGGCGCCGCCCGAGAGCACCCGGTTGACATTGTTATCCACCCGTTGTGCCAACATCAGCTGGCGCGTCGCCAGAAAGAGCTGTTGCCCCGGGACATTGGCCTTGATCAGCTGCCGCGCCACGGCCTCGGCGGCGGCGCTCAGCTGGGGCATGGAACTGGTGATCACGTCGATGAACTCGCCGATCGCCAGGATGTTACGCTCACTGCCCAGGATTTCATCGGCATGGGCACGCAATTCCAGCCAACGACTTTCGGCGGTACGCATCGGCTCGCCCAACTCGGCGTGAACCGGGGGCAGACGCAGGGCGGGCGCGCCATGCCGAAGTTCGTCCATCAGTTGCGAATAGCGGTCCCGCGAATCGCGCAGCTGGGCAAAGGCCGCGCGATCGCCACGCGCCGCCTCCAAGGCATACTTGGCAATACGTTGTGCCAGCACGCGCTGTTCGGCGCCGCGCAACAGATAGAGTTCGTCGTGGCGGGACTTGGTGGCCTCGTGGAAGAAAGCGACCACCGACAGCACGATGGCTATTAGCAACAAGCCTGCCAGCAGCGGTATGGACCGATTGGCCGCGGCCGTGCCTTTCCTGGTTCCTGCTTTCATTCCCATAGTCTCCCGTTTCGGCGCATGGCGCTGCCCGGCAGCGCCCGGTGGTGATCCGGATCTCAGCCAGCCGCGGTCCGGAACCGCGGATCCGCCGCCAGGGCGGACATGTTGAACACGGGCCAGACCTCGCGGCCCAGTCGAAACGCATCGTAGACGTATTCGCCGATAGCCCCGTCGACCCGAAAGTCCGCGATTCTTTGTGCCAAGTCGAACTGCCGCATGCCCTGCACGCCAGGCACCAACAACCCGGTGGTCAGCTGGCGTTGCCGCAATACCAGCACGCGACTGGCCTTGGAGCGCACCACGGCCCGGTCTCCCAGGTAAGCCTGCAGATCGACCAGCGGCAGTAGGGTGCCGCGGACGTTCGCCAACCCCAAGACCCAGTCCCTGGCACCCGGAACCCGCGTGATGGCATCGGGCGATGGCAGTATCTCGCTGACCTGGCTCATGGCGCACACCAACCGCACCCCGCCCAGGGTGAATACCAGCCCGTGCCACAGCTGCTGGGGCAAGGCGATATTGGACAGGCTGCGGGCACACGCCTGGCTGCGCTCCTCGATCCCATGCAGCAGGCCCATCAACTCGCGGGGGGAGTACACCTTGTCGCGCGGCACGCTCATCGCTGCTCGAGTACCGCCTGGATCTTGGCCCGCAACTCGCTCGCCGCCACCGGCTTCACCATGTAGTCGCGGGCACCCTGGCGCAGTCCCCATTCGCGGTCGGTCGCCTGGTCCTTGGTGCTGACGATAATCACCGGGATATCCTTGGTCATCAGGTCGCGGCTCAGTCGGCGGGTGGCCTGAAATCCGTTCAGACCCGGCATCACGACGTCCATCAGGATCAGGTCGGGAATCTCTTCCCGCGCCCGTTCGATGCCGGTCTCCCCGTCGGCCGCGGTCAGGGTCTCGTGCCCGTCGCGCTCCAGCATCTGGCTAAGTACGTGCAGTTCGGTCGGGGAGTCGTCAACGATCAGTATCTTCGCCACTGGGGCTTCCCTCGCTTGCGTGCGGCAGCTGCCATGGCTGTGCGACCGGGTTCACGCGGCCTTGGCCGCATGGCGACGAATCGCATCGAGCAATTCGTCCTTGGTAAATGGCTTGGTGAGATATTGCTCGGACCCCACGATGCGCCCGCGCGCGCGGTCGAACAGCCCGTCCTTGCTGGACAGCATGATGACCGGGATGTGGCGGAAGGTCTGGTTGCGCTTGATCAGTGCACAGGTC
>JBFZDU010000072.1:0-4074 GCA_041307205.1 Gammaproteobacteria bacterium
GCCGCCGGGCGGGGTCCGGGGAGGTGCACCCTGCCCGGGACATGCTGCCGGATGCGCATAGAATGGCGGTTGACGGCGCGGCTGTTGGCGATGCCGGATCAAGCGCGGAACGCAGCGGACAAGGGACGGGTGCAATGGCGATAAGAGAACAGCTGGCCGGACCTCAGGTCTTCAAGTTGGGTCGCTTTTTTGCGGTCTCGAGCTTTTTCGTCGTCCTGCTCTCGGCCGTGGTGCTGGTGTACTACTACCGCGGGGTGGCCATCGCGACGATTGCCGAATTGGGGGCGAAAAGCAATCTGCTGCTGGCAGAGACCGTGTTGCACTCGGTCCAAGACCAGCTCGCGGACTACTTCGACGAGGTCAATGAGCTGACCGCCGAACAGCTGTCGGAACACCCCATGCCGGCTGCTGTGCAGCACGCGATCAACGAACTCATGGGACTGACCGGCGTGGCCCGGGTCAAGCTCTACAATCGCCAGGGGATCGTGGTGTTTTCCACCAAGCCGAGCCAGATCGGCAACGCACAGCATGACAACCCGGGCTTCATCAATGCAATTGACGGGCAGAGCAAGGCCAAGCTCATCTACCGAGATACCTTCAATGTCTTCGACAATGCGACCGAGGTCGACAACCTGATCCAAACCTATGTGCCCGTGCGCCGCGCAGCGACGCTGCCGGTAACGGGCGTCTTCGAGCTGTATACGGATGCCAACCACCTGGCGGACCGGACCACCATTGCCGAACTCAAGATCGGCGCCGGCGCAATCCTGGTGCTGGCACTGGTCTACGCCGTGCTCCTGGTGATCGTGCGTTACGCGGAGCAGATTTTCCAGCGCCAGCAGGACGTGATCAGAGAGCATTCGCACGCCATGGAGCTCCTGTCCGCGCAAGTGTTGAAGAGCCAGGAAGCCGAGAAGCGCATCATCTCCTGGGAGCTGCATGAGGGCGTGACCCAGGTGCTCGCGTCGGTCAAATTTCATCTCGACGCCGCCCTGGCGGCAGTCAAGGGCGCAGATGCCGACAAGGGGCGGGAGCTGCTGGAGCGGGCCATTCCCGTCGTGGTCGACGCCATCCAGAACGTGCGCACGACCGCCATGGATCTGCGGCCATCGAGCCTCGATGACTTCGGGGTCCTGAAGACGCTGGAGTGGCTGCTGCCGCGGTTCCGTGCGCAGTATCCGGAACTCGACCTGGGTTTCGAGGCGACCCTCGCGGAAACGGACATCCCTGACGAGCTGAAGATTGTCATCTATCGCCTGGTGCAGGAGGTGCTGAACAGGTTCGTCAGCCATCCGGGCGCCGAGGGGCTGGACGCCCGGCTGTCGACGCACGACGGTGGGCTCGCACTGCGGCTGGTCTTGCGCGGCAAAGACCTGGGCGCGCTGGACGAAAACGGCAAGGCGGCGCTCGCCAAGGGAACCGGATTGGCCTTGCTGAAAGAGCGGGTCTATTTGTCCGGGGGCAATTTCAAGTTGAGCAGCGACCAATCCGGCGGCATAGTCGCCGAGATGACGTGGTCCAGCTAGCGCGACGACCACGAGGGTAAGGCCGCCGGTGAACACGACACGCATCCTCCTTGCCGAAGATCACGCGATCCTGCGCGAAGGCGTGAAGTCCCTGCTTGCCGAGTTGCCGGGGCTGGAGATCGCCGGCGAAGCCGAAGATGGCCGCGAAGCGGTCGAACTGGCCCGACAGCTGCAGCCGGATCTCATCCTGATGGACTTGTCCATGCCGCATTTGAACGGCATCGAGGCCATCAAGCAGGTCAAGCGCCAGGATCCGCACGTCCGCATTATCGTCATGACCGTGCACAATTCGGACGAATACCTGCGGGCCGCGCTGGAAGCGGGCGCCGACGGCTATGTGCTGAAAGAGGAATCGCACCTGGAACTGCTGAACGCTATCCGCAACGTCGTCACCGGTGGCACGCACGTCAGCTCCAGGCTCTGTGGCCGCGTCGTCAACGGCTACCTGGGGCGGTCGACCGCCCAGCAGACCGGGGGCGTCGGGGATACGCTGACCGACCGCGAGCGGGAAGTCCTGAAACTCGTCGCCGAAGGTCGCAGGAACCGCGACATCGCCCTCGCCCTTTCTGTCAGCGTGAAAACCGTGGAAAAACACCGGGCCAACGTCATGCGCAAGCTGGATGTGCACACAGCGGCCGGCTTGACCGCTTACGCCATCGACCACGGCCTGCTGGCGCGCTAGTCCGGTTCCCGGGCCGGCCATTGCGCCAGAACCCGGGTGCCTGCACCGGCCGCCGCGGAGATCACCAGCTCACCGCCCGTCTGCACGGCGCGTTCGCGCATGCTGCGCAAGCCTAGGCACAGCGGGTTGTAGTTCGAGGCGGCGAGGTCGAATCCGACCCCGTCATCGGCGACCACCAGGCGAATGCCTTCGGCGTCGGTGTGCAGTCGTATGGCCAGGTGGCGGGCGGCGGCGTGCTTGCAGGCGTTGTTGCAGGCCTCTTGCAAGATGCGAAAAATCTCGTTCTTGATCCGGGTCGGAATGGCGTCTTCTTCGGCCCGGATATCACAGGTCACCACCACGCCGGGGCATACCCGGCTCAGCTCCTTGCACAACCATTCGACCGCGTGGATGACGCCGAAATCGTCGAGCATCGGCGGTCGCAGCGCGTGAGAGATCCGGCGTGTCTCCTCGATCGTGGCGCTGATCCGCGCCGCGAGCTGCGCCAAATCCCGACGCTCCAAGGGCGTCAGGCGGTCGTCGAGCCTCTGCCGCACGTCGTCCAAGGTGAAGCGGATCGCGCTCAACTGTTGTCCGACGCTGTCGTGGAGTTCGGCTGCAATCCGTTTACGTTCCGCTTCCTGGGCTGCCAGCAGCTGACGCGCGAACCGTGCCGGCACCGAATCCTCTGCGTGGTCTCCGTCCACGGCGGACTTGTCATTCACTGGCTGCGTCACCGATGCCTCCCAGCGGCAAAAAGCCTTGCTGCCGACACCTTATGGCGAGGGCGCGTCCCGCGCAGGATAGCGGGTGCTGCCAATACATACACCTCACCAATGCTGGTGGCATAGCGGGTCCCTGGGGCCCAAGTCCGGCTTGACCCCTGGTCCGCATCGGCCGGCGGCGGCCTGCCGGCGCGCGGTTCAGTCGCCCAAGAGCTTGCGCAGGCCACTGCCAAGTTTCCTGGTCGTGGATTCGGCCCCCTCCTGGGCCTGATCCAGGGTGCCCCCTGGTGGTTCTCCCGCGGCACCGCCGTGCAGGATGCGCACACAAGCGTTGTCCGAGCTACCGAGATCGCCGAGTGCGGCAACCGCGGCCGGCGGATAGACGAACAACCCAACCACCCCGACCAGCTTCTTGGCTGATCCCAACTGGTCTGGCTCGAAGCGGGGATTGCGCAGCGAGCCGCGCACATGGACCGGCACGGCTAAGGTCAGAGTCGCGGTCTTGGGGCGTGGTTCGAATGTCAGGTCGAACTGTTCCGCGCCCAAGTCGATCGTACCGTCGCCGCGCAGCGTCGAGACGGCACTGTCTATGAGCAGGGCATCGGTCTTGAGTGTCCCTTCCTGCACGCTGAACTGGGCCAGGGCGCAGTTCAGGAGCGCGTCACCGCCAGCGTTGCTCAGTAGCTGGCCGCTGAGCGTACTCAGACCGCCGACCAGGGCGTCGACGTCTTTCAGACGCGCCTGCCCCTTGCCCAGCAGCAGGCGCACCTCGCCGCCCAGGTGGGCCGCAATTTCTGCCGGAGCTTGCCCGCGGGAACGCAGCGCCAGCCGCAGATCGGCGGGCGCGTCGACCAGGGGCGCGGCCCGTGCGCTCAGCAGGGCCTGCACCGGCACTTGGGTCAGCCGCAGCGCGAGCGTCCATTGCGGCTGGGCGGGGGTGCTGTCCAACGCCAGGCTGCCATCGATGCGCCCTCCTGCCGGCATGACGGCGCCGAGGACTTTCAGATTCAGTCGGCCGGACGCGATCCGGGCGATGAGCTGCACGTCGCGCAGTTCGGTCCGGTCGCCGCTGAGCTGGGCCAGGTTGACCTGCAACTCCAGATCGAGCTGTCTGAGTAGTCCCAGCTCGAGCGGTGCTTGACTGAATACCCGGCCGGGCGGG
>JBFZDU010000073.1:0-7889 GCA_041307205.1 Gammaproteobacteria bacterium
GCTCGCCCACCCCGCCATCAAGCTGCATCTGTACGGCAAGCAGGAAGCCCGACCGGGAAGGAAGATGGGCCACTTCAACGTGCTCGACGCCGACCTGGCTGTTGCGCTGGATCTGGCGGAGCGGATGCGTGATGCGCTTTAGGCTGTTCGCTGCGGCGCTGGCCGCGCTGCTCTGCGCGGCGCCCACGATCAGCGCCGCGGCCGACTCGCTCCCCGGGCTGAAGCTGCAAGCCGGCGCCCACACCTTCCGGGTCGAAGTCGCCACCACCCCGCAGCAAAGGCAGATCGGCCTGATGGGACGTAAAACCCTGGCCGACGACGGCGGCATGCTGTTCGTCTTCGAGCGCAAGGACATCCACTGTTTCTGGATGAAGAACACCCTCGTCCCGCTGTCGATCGCCTTCCTCGCCGACGACGGCAGCATCGTCAGCGTCGCCGACATGCAGCCGCAGACGCTCGACTTCCATTGCCCGAAAGCGGCGGTGCGCTATGCGCTCGAAGTGCCGCAAGGAGGGTTTCGCGACAGATGGATCCGACCCGGCATGCGGATCTCGGGCGGACCGTTCGGCACAAGGTAGTGACGTACCCATTTACCCTTCGTGGGTGGAGTTCCCTGCCCTCGAATGCCGAAGCTTTGACCCCCGCCCCATAGGCCCGCCTGGCTGCATCACCCAACCGGCATACCTCCCAGGTCAGGTGTCCACAGTCGGCCAGCGACACCCGGCGTTGTAGAATCCGCATACCCTCAAACCCCGCCAACCTGCCGACAAGGCATCACCGCACCGCGCCATGCCTGAGATTGATGATTTTCTGTGTGCGTGCCTGCGCGGAGAGCATCCCGCGTGGCCATCGGGGCAGGATGAATCCTTTGCAGCATCGTTTCTCGAGCAGGCGGCGCATCACGGCGTACTCCCGCTCCTTCACCATGTCTTGCATCCCGAATCGGCCCGCAACCGGGGCTGGCCGCAGGAAGTGCTGGAGGCCTGCCGCCAGCAGGCCATCGCACAGACCATGTGGGAGTTGCGACACCAGGCTCTGCTGGGGCAGGTGCTGGAGGCCCTGAATGTCGCCGGCATCAAACCGGTGTTGTTCAAAGGCGTCGTCCTCGCATATAGCCTTTATCCCAGCCCCGCCCTGCGCCCCCGCGCGGACTGTGACCTGATAATTGCTCCGCAGGACCGCTACAAGGTGGCTGAAATCTTGGGTGCAAATGGGTTTGTTGGCCAGGCTGTCAGCTGTGAGTTTTTGAGCTACGAGGCGAGCTTTTCGCGTACCGAGGCGGGTGCCGCACACATGCTGGACCTGCACTGGCGTATTCATTATTCACAACTCCAATCCAGACTTTTTCCCTATGAAGAACTGCTGCAGCACGCAAGGCCATTGCCCCAGCTTTGTCCGCCAGCACTTGGGGTCGAGCCTGTCTATGCCCTGCTGATCGCATGCCTGCACCGTGCCAATGATTTGCGCCAGCCTCAATGGGTCGACGACAACGCAAGTTACGGAACCGAGCGGCTGATCTGGCTCTACGATTTCCACTTGCTGATCGGTAGCATGACACCCCAGCAATTAAGCGAATTTACAGAGTTGGCAGAACACAAGGGGCTGAGGGAAATATGCCGGGAGGGGCTCGAAAAGGCACGAGCCTGCTTTAGCACAACCCTGCCGGACACAATGGTTGCAGCCCTCTCGAGCGAGGGGCCGATCGAACCCGTTGTTCGGTATCAGCACAGCGGCATGATCCGGCAGCGGTGGCTCGACTGGCTGGCGCTGGAAGGGCTGAACAACCGTATCGCCTACCTGTTTGAACATGTATTTCCACCCGCCGATTACATGCACGCGCGATTTCCCGATGTTCACCCGAAATGGCTTCCACTGCTTTACCTGCGGAGACTGACTGACGGGATATGGCGGCGCATACAAAACAGGCTCCTGTGAAACCCACCGACCTGCAGCTCCTCCTCAGCTACGCCCTGCCCTACCGGGCGGCGCTCGCCTTCTGCGCCCTGCTGATGCTGGCCGAGAGCGGCATGGCGCTGGCGGTGCCGTGGCTGGGCGGTCGACTCGCCGAGGGCCTGCTGGTGGATGCGGCGTCAGCCGTCACGGGAAAGCTTCTGCTCGCGCTGCTGGCCCTGTTCGCGCTGCAGGCGCTGCTCAAGTTCGGCAACAGCTACCTGCTGAGCCGCAGCGCCGAGCACATCCTGGCCGACCTGCGCATCCGCCTCTACGACCATCTGCAGGCGCTGCCCTTGGGCTTCTATCATCAGCGCCGCCAGGGCGAGATCCTCGCCCTGCTGACCCACGACGTCACCCACCTCTCCGGCTTCATCAGCGGCACCCTGCTCAGCGTCATTCCGCTGCTGCTCACCGTCACCGGGGCGGTGCTGCTGATGTTCCGCATCGACGCGCGGCTGGCGCTCTTCGTCACCCTGCTGGTGCCGCTGTTCTACTTGTTGCTGAAAATCCTCGGCCGCCGCCTGCGCCCGCTCGCCGGGCAACTGCAGGACGCGCATGCCGAGGCCATCGCCACCGCCGAGGAAAACCTCGGCATGCTGCCTGTGATCAAGACCTTCACCCGCGAGGCGCAGGAATCCGAACGCTACCGGCAGAAGATCCACCGCATTCTTCATCTCAGCGCCGAGCAGCGACGCATTTACGCCGCGCTGGGTCCGATCCTGCAGTTCCTAGCCGCCGCCGGCATGGTGTTCGTGCTGTGGGTGATGAGCGAACAGATGGCCACCCGCTCACCTGCCGAGATGGTGAGCTTCCTGCTCTACGCCGCGCTGCTGACCCGGCCCGTCAGCGCGCTCGCCGACGTCTACGGCCAGACCCAGCAGACCCGCGGCGCGCTGCAGCGCCTGAAGCAGGTGCTCACCGAAGTGCCCGAACCCCTGGCGCAGGCCGGCCATCGCCTGCCGGACGTGCGCGGCGAAATCGAATTCCGCGACGTCCGCTTCGCCTACCCCGGTCGCAAGCCGGTGCTCGACCACTTCAACCTGCACATCCGCGCCGCCGAAACCGTCGCCATCACCGGCGAGAACGGCGCCGGCAAGAGTACCCTCGCGCACCTGCTGATGCGCCTGCACGAACCTGATGCCGGACAGATCCTGATCGACGGCACCGACATCGCCTCCGTCAGCCTGCAAAGCCTGCGCCGCCAGATCGGCGTCGTGCCGCAGCACGTCCTGCTGTTCAACGGCAGCGTGCGCGACAACATCGGCTACGGCCTCTACGATGCCGACGCATCCGCCATCGAATACGCCGCCACCCTGGCCCAGGCGCACGAATTCATCCTCAAGCTGCCGCAGGGCTACGACACCCTGATCGGCGACCAGGGCGTGCGCCTCTCGGGCGGCCAGCGCCAGCGCATCGCCCTCGCCCGCGCCCTGCTGAAGGACCCGCCGATCCTCATCCTCGACGAAGCCACCGCCATGTTCGACCCCGAAGGCGAAAGGCGCTTCATCGAGGAATGCCGTGCGACGCTGGGCGCCAAGACCGTGCTGCTGATCACCCATCGGCCGGCCAGCCTAGCGCTGGCGGATCGGGTTGTGGAGTGGCAGAAGGGGTAAAAGGCATTCGGGGCGGGACGCCCCTCCCACAGGTGGAGAAGGTGGAGTGGGGTTGTGGGAGGGGCGCCCTCGCCACGAATTTCGCACCCCCGCAAACCACACCACCCTCACCCCAATGCGGCCAGCATTAAAGCCTGATCGGACCTTGCACTCTTGACACCCGCCCCGGTCCCTACCACAATCAGACCAGATTAACTGGTCAGTTAAGGTGAAGCACATGCCCACAAAACAATGGCGCCTCCAGGATGCAAAAACGCAATTAAGTCAGGTGGTGGAAGCGGCCCTGCAAGGCGAGCCCCAGCACATTACCCGCCGTGGCAAACGGGCGGTGGTGGTGCTGTCCGAAGAGGCGTTCGACGCCTTCAAGCGCAACGCCCAGGCCGCCGCACCGGGTTTTGTCGCCCACCTGCTGGCGATGCCCAGAACGGATGAAGACATCGAACGCCTGCCAGCCAGATTGCGCGAAGTCGATTTCTCATGATCCTGCTGGACACCGTCGTCCTTTCCGAACTGCGCAAGCCCCAGCCCGCTGCAGCAGTTGTCCAATGGCTGTCCAGCCAGCGCGACAACGAGCTTTTCCTGAGCGTGGTCAGCCTGGGCGAAATCGAACGCGGCATCGAAAAAAAACGCTTATCCGATCCTGCCTTTGCCGGAATGCTAGCGCGATGGCTTGATGACCTGATCAACCTATACGGCGATCGCATCTTGCCTGTCACTCCCGTTATCGCCCGCCGCTGGGGCAGCCTGTCCGCCAGGATCGGGAACGACAGTGCCGACCTGCTGATCGCGGCAACAGCGATTACCCATGGACTCCAAATTGCGACCAGAAACGTGCGCCACTTCGCGCCCACGGGTGTCGACGTCGTCAATCCTTTCGAACAAGGCTAGCCGCGCAGTTGGATACCGGGCACACACGCGCAATACGACCGAGTCGATGCGGCGACGGTCGAGATGGACTAAAGAGGGATTCGCTATGGACATTAAACCCATTCGTACCGAAGCAGACTACAAGGCGGCACTCAAGGAGATTTCCGCCCTCATGGAGAGCGACCCCGAACTGGGAACTGCGGATGGCGATCGCCTCGATATTCTGGCCACGTTGGTGGAAGCCTATGAAAACAGACATTTCCCCATGGACCTTCCCGACCCGGTCGAAGCCATCCTGTTCCGCATGGATCAACAGGGCCTCAAGCCCAAGGATCTGGAACCGATGATCGGCCAACGCAACCGTGTTTATGAAATTCTCAACCGCAAGCGTCCGTTGACCATGGCCATGGTGTGGCGGCTGCACAAGGGTTTGGGCATTCCTGCCGAAAGCCTGATCAGGCAGCCGTAGACGCCCAATACGCTGAATGGCTCGATCCACCAGTTTTTATCCCCCTTCCGTAAGCGGATAACCAGCTACTTGCCTGCTCATGGGTTCAGTCGTATGGCTGGGCACCCCCTTCGCCCCGAGGCGGGGGAGCGAGGTTGTTGCCCCTTAAGCGGCTTACAACCACGGCCTACCCCTTGCGGGTGCTCCTGCAAAACTCCACCGCCCTCACCTGTGGGAGGGGTGCCCCCGCCCCGAATTTCGAACAGCCGCAAACCACAACGCCTTCGCCCCGAGGCGGGGCTCCTCCAAACAGCGCCACAACAACGGGCATATAATTTCCGCGTCACCTCCCCGCCCGCCCCATGCAGCGCCTCACCCAAAATCTCTCCAGGTTCCGCGCCCTTACCCGACCGGATCGCCGCACCTTCCTGACCGCGATGGCGCTGCTGCCGCTGTTCTGGATCGCGCTGCGCGTGCTCGGGCTGCAGCGCCTGCAAACCCGCCTGCAACGCACCCCCCTCCGGCCTTCAGCCACGCTCAGCCACGATGAAATCGCACGCCTCGGCGCCCTGGTGAACAGCGCCACCCATCACGCGCTCGGTCCCGCCAATTGCCTCACCCGCTCGCTCTACCTGTGGTGGCTGCTGCGGCGCCGCGGCGTCGACAGCCAGCTGCGCATCGGCGTACGGCTGACACAAGGCGGGCTCGACGCCCACGCCTGGGTCGAACACGCCGGCACCCCCATCAACGACCGGCCCGATGTGAGCGCCGACTTCGCCCCTTTCGCCGAGCTCGTCTCACCCAAGCTCTTCACCGCCCCATGAGCGGCATCGCCGGCATCATCCATTTCGACGGCGCCCCGGTCGAACCCGGCCAGATCGAGAAGATGACCGCCGCGATGGCCCACCGCGGGCCGGACGGCATCCATCACCGGGTCAAGGGCTCCGTCGCGCTCGGCCAGTGCATGCTGCGCACCACCCCGGAGTCGCTGGAAGAAACCCAGCCGCTGAGCAACGAGGACGAAAGCCTGGTCCTTGTCATGGACGGGCGGGTGGACAACTGGGAAGAACTGCGCACGGAATTGCTGGGGAGAGGCGCGGTGCTGCGAACCCGCGCCGATGCCGAACTGGTGCTGCGGGCCTACGAAGTCTGGGGAAAGGATTGTTTGCCCCATATCGACGGCGACTTTGCCCTGCTGATCTGGGATGCTCGACGCAAGCAAGCCTTCTGCGCCCGCGACCGCATGGGCAACAAGCCCTTCCATTACCACTGGGACGGCAAGACGCTTGCCTTCGCCTCCGAACTGCACCCGATCCTGGCCCTGCCCTGGGTCGAGGAAAAACCCAACGACGGCATGCTGGCTGAATTCCTGGCAGGCGACTGGCACTCGCGCGACGAAACCCTCTGGCAGGGCGTCATGCGGCTGGTGGCGGCGCACGCCATGGCGGTCGACTCCACGGGGCCGCGCCCGGAGCAATACTGGGCGCCCGACCTGTGGGCGACGCTGCCCTATACACGGGACGAGGACTACATCGAACACTACCGCGAATTGTTTACCGACACAGTCCGCCGCTTGTCCCGCTCGCACCGGCCGCTCGCCTGCGAGGTCAGCGGCGGCCTCGATTCCTCCGCCGTGTTCTGCGTGGCCGAACATCTGCGCCATGCAGATCAGTTGCTCGCGCCCGGCATCGAGGGCTACACCCTTGCCTTCACCGACGACAGCGACGCCAACGAACTCGCCTATGCCCGCGCCGTCGGCGAATTCCTGGGCCTAGCTATTCATGAAATACCGCCTACCGTCATGCCGCTCGACTGGTACGCGGAAAATGCGCAAACCTACCGGGAGTTTCCCGGTTTTCCTAACGGAACGATGGGCATCGACTTGCGGCAGCAAGCCTCCAGGCAGGGCAGTCGGGTCATGCTCACCGGCGAGTGGGGGGATGCCTGGCTGCAGGGCTCACGGGCGTATTACGCGGAAGAGTTGTCGCAGCGCCACTGGCGTGCGTTGTATGACTGCTTCCGCGCCGATGCCGCGGTGGCCGGGACCAAACAGGCGGCCCGCTGGTTCGTCAGGGAAGGTATCTTGCCACTGCTGCCGCCAACTTTCGCGCAGGGTTTGCGCCGGTTGAGGCAGAAGATGCGCGGCAAAGCTCACCAAACACGTGACCCCCTTTACTGGCTGTCGCCCGCGATACGGGAAACGATCGAACAGCGCCGCAAACAGTTTGGCCCCTCGCACACCCCACGGGTGCACAGCATTGGCCAGCGCGAACTGCTGGACATGCTCTACTGCGCTTTTTCCAGCCAGGTCATGGACCAGCTCGAGCGCAAGAGCGCTGAAGCCGGCCTTGAAACGCGACATCCTTTCAGTGATCGACGAATTGTCCAGCATGCGTTCTCGACCCCGGAAAGACTGCGGCTGCGCGGGGACCAAACCAAGTACATTCACGTCCGTGCGATGCAGGGGCTGATGCCGCAGACCGTCCTCGACCGAAAGACCAAGGCGGAATTTTCCATCGTGTTTCGCCGCCACCTGGACGGCATGAAGGAAATCCTCACCGACAACCTTCCCCGGGAACGGCCTGACTGGGTAACGCCCGAGGGAATGACGCGGCTGTACCGTTCATATCAGGACAACCCCCAGCTCGGCTGGCCATTATGGATTTTGTGGGGTATTCATGGCTGCGATAGCGTTTTCATGAAAGGCTACAATTAGCCGTAAAACATAGCCATATCGCGGCGAGCATCCAAGGTAAACATGACATGAAAGACCCGCTTCAAGAAAAGGCGTGCAATTCAAAAGACCCCGAAACACCTGTGAAGCAGTCCTATGCGAAGCCTGTTTTACGGGTTCATGGGTCAGTGAAGAACCTGACCCGTGGTAGCACCGGCTCGAGGGCTGACAGACAAGGGCTGAATAGGACCAGGCGAGGATCCGACCGCCGCATCAAGGAAAACATTGTCCGCATTGGAGACCATCCCCTCAACATCGGCCTCTACCTGTTCGA
>JBFZDU010000074.1:0-4609 GCA_041307205.1 Gammaproteobacteria bacterium
TCACCCGCCATTCCGCCGGGCCGCTCTGGTGTACGGATGCGCCGCGACTGTCGACCGCCACCGTGACCGGCATGTCTTCGACTTCGAACTCGTAGATCGCTTCCATGCCGAGGTCGGCGAAGGCGATCACGCGCGCTGACTTGATCGCCTGTGCAACCAGGAAGGCCGCACCGCCGACGGCCATCAGGTACACGGCGCCGTGCCTTTTGATCGACTCGATCGCCACCGGCCCGCGTTCGGCCTTGCCCACCATGCCGATCAGGCCGGTCTGCGCCAGCATCATCTCGGTGAACTTGTCCATGCGCGTGGCGGTGGTCGGGCCGGCCGGGCCGACCACCTCGTCGCGTACCGGGTCGACCGGGCCGACGTAATAGATGCAGCGGTTCCTGAAGTCGACGCCGGCGGGCAGGCCCTGGCCGCTGTCGAGCAGCTCCTGGATGCGCTTGTGCGCGGCGTCGCGGCCGGTGAGCAGCTTGCCCGAGAGCAGCACGCGATCGCCCGGCTGCCAGCTGGCGATCTCCTCGCGGGTGAGGGTGTCGAGATTGACGCGTCGGCTGTCGGCGCTGGCCTCCCAAGTCACCTGCGGCCAGTCGGCGAGGCGCGGCGGAGCGAGCACCGCCGGTCCCGAACCGTCCAGGGTGAATTCGACGTGCCGGGTGGCAGCGCAGTTGGGGATCATGGCGACCGGCAGGGACGCCGCATGGGTCGGGTAGTCGAGTATCTTTACGTCCACCACGGTGGTCAGGCCGCCCAGGCCCTGGGCGCCGATGCCCAGCGCGTTGACCTTGTCGAACAACTCCAGGCGCAGTTCCTCGACCGGGTTCCGCGGCCCGCGCGCCTGCAGTTGCTGGATGTCGATCGGCGCCATCAGCGATTGCTTGGCCAGCAGCATGGCCTGCTCGGCAGTGCCGCCGATGCCGATGCCGAGAATTCCCGGCGGACACCAGCCGGCGCCCATGGTGGGCACGGTCTTGAGCACCCAGTCGACGATGCTGTCGCTGGGGTTGAGCATCACGAACTTGCTCTTGTTCTCCGAGCCGCCACCCTTGGCGGCCAGCGCCACCTCCAGGTGATCGCCGGGCACCAGTTCGACGTGTACTACTGCGGGGGTGTTGTCGCCGGTGTTGCGGCGGGCGCCGAACGGCGGATTCACGATCGAGGCGCGCAGGGGGTTGTCCGGGTCGGTATAGGCGCGGTGCACGCCCGCGTCGACCAGCGCCTGCAGGCCGCGCTTTCCCGCGAAGCGCAGGTTCATGCCGACCTTGATAAAAGCGACCACGATGCCGGTGTCCTGGCAGATCGGGCGATGCCCCTCGGCGGCCATGCGCGAGTTCACCAGGATCTGGGCCAGCGCATCCTTGGCCGCGGGCGACTGCTCGCGCTCCCAGGCCTCGCCCACTGCCCGGATGTAATCCAGCGGGTGGTAGTAAGAGATGAACTGTAGCGCGTCGGCGACGCTCTGGACGAAGTCTTCCTCGGTGATAGTGGGCATTCGGGTAGTGCCTCCAGCCGTCGGCCGCCAGCTACCGGCCTTCGCACCTCAGGGGCTGGGAGCTGGCGGCTAGTGGTTCAAATTTGCAGCAACAAGCGGGCCGGGTCTTCCAGGCACTGCTTGATGGTCACCAGGGTCTGCACCGCCTCGCGGCCGTCGATGATCCGGTGGTCATAGGAGAGCGCGAGATACATCATGGGGCGGATCTCGATCTGGCCATTCACCACCACCGGGCGATCCACGATGTTGTGCATGCCGAGGATAGCGCTTTGCGGCGGGTTGAGTATGGGTGTGGACAACATGGAGCCGTACACGCCGCCGTTGGAGATGGTGAAGGTGCCGCCGCTGAGTTCGTCGAAGGTCAGTGCACCTTCCTGGGCCTTCTTGCCGAAGGTCTTGATCGCCTCCTCGATGTCGGCGAACGACAGCCGGTCGGCATTGCGCAGGATGGGCACGACCAGGCCGCGCGGCGCACCCACCGCGATGCCGATGTCGTAGTAGCCGTGATAAACGATGTCGCTGCCGTCGACCGAGGCGTTGACCACCGGGAACTTCTTCAGCGCCTCGATAGTGGCCTTGATGAAGAACGACATGAAGCCGAGTTTGACGCTGTGAGTCTTCTCGAACTGGTCCTTGAACCTGGCGCGCAGATCCATGACGTTCTTCAGGTCCACCTCGTTGAAGGTGGTGAGGATGGCGGCGGCGTTCTGTGCCTCCTTCAGGCGCTCGGCCACGCGGGCGCGCAAGCGGGTCATGGGTACGCGCTGCTCGGTGCGCTCGCCCGCTACTGCGGCCGCCGCCGCGGGTGCCGGTTCGGCCGCGGCGATGTCCGCGTCCTGCCCGGCGCCGCCGTGGCTGTCGAGATAGGCCATGACGTCGGACTTGAGGATGCGCCCGTCCTTGCCGCTGCCCTGCACCTCGCGCGGGTCCACGCCCAGTTCCCGGACCAGGCGCCGGACCGCTGGGGTGAGCACCGGGTCTTCGGCGGCCGCTGCCGCGTCTGCCTCGTCGGTCCGGGCGGGCTTGGGTTTGTCCGCAGGCTTGGGCGTTGCCGCCACTTTGGCGCCGGCCGCCTCGATCTCGGCCAGTACGTCGTCGGCCTTCACCACCGCGCCATCGGCGGCCAGTTGTTTGGCGAGGATGCCGTCGGCCGGGGCGGGCACCTCCAGCACCACCTTGTCGGTTTCCAGGTCGACCAGGTTCTCGTCGCGGCGTACGGCGTCGCCGGGCTGCTTGTGCCAAGTCAGGATGGTGGCGTCGCTGACCGACTCGGGCAGGGTGGGTACGCGGACCTCTATTGTCATGGTTCAGTGCCTGCGGTTCATGTTGGGGTCGAAACGGCCGGAGAGCGCGTCGTCGACGAGCTTCTCCTGCTCTTCCTGGTGCTGCCGGTAGAAGCCGGTTGCCGGTGCCGCGGCGGCGGGGCGCCCGACATAGTAGACGCGTTTGCCGGCATTGCTCAGGGTGTGGAAGCGGTGCTTGACCTGGTCCCACACGCCCTGGTTCTGCGGCTCTTCCTGGCACCAGATGAAGTCGGTGGCGTTGACGTAACGGGTGGTGATGGCGTTGAAGTCGGCGCGCGGGAAGGGGTAGGGCTGTTCCAGGCGGATGATGGCAACGTCTTCGATGGTGCGCGCGCGCCTTGCTTCCAGTAGGTCGTAGTAGACCTTGCCGGCGCAGATGACCACCTGCCGGACGCGCGCCGGGTCGATGGCGTCGATCTCGTCGATGACGTTCTGGAATTGCCCCTTGCTGAAGGCGTCCAGGGCTGAAGTCGCGAGCGGGTGACGCAGCAGGCTCTTGGGCGTCATCACGATCAGCGCGCGGCGGAACGGCCGCAGCATCTGGCGGCGCAGCAGGTGAAAGATCTGGGCCGGGGTCGAGGGGATGCAGACCTGGATGTTGTGCTCGGCGCATAGCTGCATATAGCGCTCGATGCGCGCCGAGGAGTGCTCGGGCCCCTGGCCCTCGTAGCCGTGCGGCAGGAACATCACCAGACCGCAGTGCAGACCCCACTTGGCGCCGGCCGAACTGATGAACTGGTCGATGACGACCTGGGCGCCGTTGGCGAAGTCGCCGAACTGCGCTTCCCAGATGGTGAGGGCGCTGGGCTCGGCCGAGGCATAGCCGTATTCGTAGGCCAGCACCGCCTCTTCCGACAGCACCGAGTCGATGATCGCAAAGTTCGGTTGATCCTGACGCAGGTGCTGCAATGGCACGTAGCTCTCGCCGCTCGCCTGATCGCGCAGCATGGCGTGGCGGTGGAAGAAGGTGCCGCGACGCACGTCCTGCCCGGAGATGCGAATCGGGTAGCCGTCGTCGAGCAGCGTGGCGTAGGCGAGGTTCTCGCCAAAGCCCCAGTCGGCCAATTGGTCGCCGGACGCCATTTTGTGGCGGTCGTCGATGATGCGCTGCACCCGCGGGTGCAGCGTCCAACCGCCGGGCGGCGTCAGCATCTGCCCGGCCAGGGCCTGCAGCCGGTCGAGCGGGACACGGGTGTCGGTGGCCTGATCCCAGGTTGCGTCGAGGTAGGGGCGCCAATTCACGGCGTAGGGATTGCTCAGACCGCACACCGGCGGGCGGCCGACCGGTTCGCCGCGCTCCAGTTGCGCCCGGTAGTCCTCCACCATGGCGTGGGCCTGCTCCGGGGTCAGGATGGCGTCGGCGATCAAGCGGTCGGCGTAGGCGGCGCGCACCGGCTGCTGGCTGCGCACCTTTTTGTACATCAGCGGTTGGGTGACCGCCGGCTCGTCCGCCTCGTTGTGGCCGTGGCGCCGGTAGCACACCAGGTCGACCACCACGTCCTTGCGGAACTGGTTGCGGTAGTCGAGCGCCAGCCGCGTGACGAAGATGACGGCCTCGGGATCGTCGCCATTCACATGGAAGATCGGCGCCTGCACCATCTTGGCGACGTCCGTGCAGTAGTGGGTCGAGCGGCTGTCGAGCGGGTTGCTGGTGGTGAAGCCGATCTGGTTGTTGACCACCAGGTGCACCGTGCCGCCGGTGCCATAACCGCGCGCCTGCGACATGTTGAAGGTTTCCATCACCACGCCCTGGCCGGCGAACGCGGCGTCGCCGTGGATCACGATCGGTAGCACCTTGGTGCCCTCGCGGTCT
>JBFZDU010000075.1:0-6126 GCA_041307205.1 Gammaproteobacteria bacterium
CCCCGGCGAGCTGCGCCGCCTGCCACAGCGCCGGGGCGGCGAAAGGTTTGGTGAGGCTGGCGATCCGTGGTTCGAAGGCCACCAAGGGTCGGCGCGGATAGTGCAGCAATACCACCGGCAGCTCGGGCCGCGCCAAGATGCGCCGCAGTTGCGCGGCCAGGCCCAGCAGATCCTGCCCCTGCGGCGTATCGGCAAGCACCAGCAGGTCCCAGCTCAGAGCGCCGCCGGCGGTCGCCAGCAGCAGCCGCACCTCGTCGGTCGAAGCGACCGCGGTGTACGGCATCTGCCCCTGCCGGCAGGCGTCCTGGAGCGCGCTGCGCGCCTCGGCATCGGCCTCGATCAGCAGGGCCTGCACCCCACGCAAAGCGGGTGGCGGCTGGGGCGCCTGCAGGCCGGCGTGCCGGGCCGAGACAAGCGGCAGCTTCACCCAAAACAGGCTGCCACCCCCGGGGTTGCCCTGATAACCAATCCGACCACCCATCAGGCGGGTGAGGTCACGGGCGATGGTGGTGCCCAGGCCGGTGCCGCCGTGCTCGCGCGTGGGCGAGCTGTCGGCCTGCCAGAACCCCTCGAAGATCTGCCCGACCTGCTCGGCCGGGATACCGATACCCGTGTCCCGCACCTGAATCCGCAGGTGCGGCATGCCGAGATCGGCATCCGGCGGAGCATAAGATGCCTGCACGCAGACATGGCCGCGGGCCGTGAACTTGACCGCATTGCCCACCAGATTGAACAGGATCTGGCGTACCCGCAGGTCGTCGCCATACACCCGTTCGGGTACCGGGGCATCGATCCGGGCGACCAGTTCCAGACCCTTGTCCAGGGCCTGGTTGCCCAGCGCGCTGCAGATCTCGACCAGGGTGGTGCGCAGATCGAAGACCACCGGCTTGAGGTTGATCTTGCGGGCGTCGATCTTGGACAGGTCGAGGATGTCGCCAACCAACCCCTGCAGCAGGTTCGCCGAGGAGCAGATGGAATCGACGTAATCGCGCTGCTCGTCGGTCAGGCGGGTCGTGTGCAGCAGCCGCGCCATGCCGATCACGCCCGACAGCGGGGTGCGCAACTCATGCGTCATGTTGGCGAGGAAGGTGCCGCGCGCCTGGTTGGCCTGCTCCGCCGCCACGCGCGCCGTGTGCAGCTGGCGCAGCAACGAGAACTGGTACAGCGGCAACACCATCAGCAGCAGCAGCAGGAACAGCACCTCGAAGCCCTGCTGTACCCAGCCGTTCAGCAGAGTGACCACGATGCTGTAGGCACAGACGCTGCCGATCGATGCGGCCAGCAGGAAGCGCTTGCCGTGGCGTGTCCCCTGCGAGACGAAGGACCAGATGTAGAACAGGTAGTAGGGACTGGTGGGATCGCCGGCCAGGTAGACCACCAGCGAGGTGCCGCTGAGATCGGCAGCGACCGACAGGTAACGCCGCCAGGTCGACAGCTCGCGGCGCCGCAGGACGTTGATCAGGATCGCCGCGTACCACACCAGATGGGTGGTGAACAAAAACGTGTACACCCGCCAGTCGATCTGGTGATAGCCGCCCAGGCCGGCAGCCCCGAGGAAGACCAGCATGAAACCCCATACGCCGAGCCGAATCAGCGCCGACTGGAACTCCGGATGGATCAGGAGTTCGCGCCCGATCAGCCGCTCCAACAAGACCCGCATCGTCATGTCCTTTCGCTCCCCCGCTGCCGTCCATGTGCCGTGACGATCGAATTCACCCCGATCGGTGCCGCTATCATAAATATCTGATCCGATCCCGCAACCCGCCGGCCAAAGGCTCCGATGAATCGCAAACAACGCCACGAGATCTTCAGCCGACTGCGCGCCGCCAACCCGCAACCGACCACGGAACTGTGCTACGAGGGTCCGTTCGAGCTGCTGATCGCGGTGATCCTGTCGGCGCAGGCGACCGACCGGGGAGTCAACCAGGCGACGGCGCGCCTGTTCCCGGTCGCCAGCACCCCGCAGGCCATACTGGCGCTCGGGGAAGCCGGACTGCGCGAGTACATCAAGAGCATCGGGCTGTTCAACACCAAGGCCAAGAACATCATCGCCACCTGTCGCCAGCTGCTCGAACGGCACGGCGGCGAGGTACCCCGGAACCGCGCCGACCTGGAGGCCCTGCCGGGAGTCGGCCGCAAGACCGCCAACGTCGTGCTCAACACCGCCTTCGGGCAACCCACCATGGCGGTCGACACCCACATCTTCCGCGTCGCCAACCGCACCGGCATCGCCCCTGGCAAAACACCGCTGGCGGTCGAACAGCGCCTGCTGCGCCTGGTCCCCGCGGAGTTCCGGCACGCTGCCCATCACTGGCTCATCCTGCACGGCCGCTACGTCTGCACGGCGCGCCGGCCCCGTTGCGACGCCTGTCCGATCGCCGATCTGTGCGAGTACCGGCACCAGGCCGACCGAGCCTAATCCCCAGCTAGACAACGGTTGCGCAGCGCGGCGCAATTCTGCACAGTGCACCGCAGCGTCAAGCTACGGAGACTCGCGTCAAGGCATGTTCGGACAGGACCGCACCGGCCTGCGTCGCTTCTACGTCGACTGCTGGAACAAGCGCCAGGGAGACCTTCCCCTGGAGCCGCTGGAGCACCTGGTGGCCGAGGTGGTAGCGCAGCATCCGGAGTATCACGCCTGGTTGCGCGAGGACGCCCTGGACCGGGAGTGGACACCCGAGATGGCTCAGACCAACCCCTTTCTGCACATGGGAATGCACGTCACCCTGGCCGAGCAGCTGGGTAGCGACCGACCGGCAGGGATTCGCGATCTGTACCGCCGCATCGTGCAGCGCCACCCCGACCTGCACGGCGCCGAGCACCGGATGATGGAATGCCTGGGGCTGGTGCTGTGGGAGGCGCAGCGTGCCGGCCGCTTGCCGGACCAAGCCGCCCTGCTGGAATGTCTGCGCCGGCTCGCGGCGGAATGAAATATCGAGGCTACATGACCGGTCTTTAGCCGGGACGATGCAACCGCGCCCGCTGCCGGGATAACCCTGCGGCCGCAAGGCCAGGGGAACTATCCAGCCGCAGCAGGCATCGTAGCTGACGAACCGGGCCGCCGGGCTCCAGAGACCCGCGGCCTGGTCAAGGCGACGCCAGAATCCGATGGCGCCCCGGACCACGAGAAGTCCGGGGCGCCAAAGGTGTAAACCAAACCAAATGTTCAGGAGAGTTGCAGATGAAGACCACCAAGACTTTGAAGCCCATGGTTGCCGCTGTCGGTGCCGCACTGGCTGGCAGCATGCTGCTGAGCGGCGCAGTGAATGCCGCCGAGAACCCCTTCGGCCTGTCCGAACTGGGTGGCGGCTACGCCCAGGTAGCGACCAGCCATGCCGAAGGCAAATGCGGCGCGGACAAGGCGCAAGCCGAGGGCAAGTGCGGCGGCGCCAAGCCGGCCGAAGGCAAGTGCGGCGAAGGTAAATGTGGCGAGGGCAAGTGCGGCGGCGCCAAGCCGGCCGAAGGCAAATGTGGCGAGGGCAAGTGCGGCGGAGCCAAGCCGGCCGAGGGCAAGTGCGGCGGCGCCAAGCCGGCCGAAGGCAAGTGCGGCGGCGCCAAGCCGGCCGAAGGCAAGTGCGGCGGGGCCAAGCCGGCCGAAGGCAAGTGCGGCGGGGCCAAGTAAGGCCACCGGGTCCCCGGGTCCAAGGACCCTGACCAGGAGCACCCGGCGGACACGTGCCGTCGGGTGCTCCGATCCTGCTCAAAAGCGACCAAGCACTATGTCAGTTAACCGCTTTCCCGTCGCGGGCGCGGGCCTGGGTTACCGCCGCGCCATGGCCGAAGAGCTGCGGGGCGTGCCGCCGACAGGCCTTGACTTCATGGAAGCGGCACCCGAGAACTGGATCGGTATCGGCGGCCGGCACGGGCGGCAGTTCCGCGCCCTCACGGAGCGGATACCCTTCGTTTTGCACGGGCTGTCGTTGTCGATCGGCAGCCCGGCCCCCCTGGACGAAGACCTGGTCCGGGCGATCGGGCGATTCATGGCCGAGCACGGCATCCGCTGCTATACCGAACACCTGTCATACTGCAGCGACGACGGCCACCTGTACGACCTGCTGCCCATCCCCTTCACCGATGAGGCAGTGCACTATGTCGCGGGCCGCATTCGCCGGGTCCAGGACATCCTGGGCCAGCGCATCGGCATGGAGAATGTCTCCTACTATGCCGCGCCCGCACCGGCGCTGAGCGAAATCGAATTCGTCAACGCCGTGCTGACCGAGGCCGACTGCGGCCTGCTGCTGGACGTCAACAACATCTACGTCAACAGCATCAACCATGGCTACGATGCCGCAGCCTACCTGCGGGCGCTGCCGGGCGAGCGGATCATGTACGTGCACGTCGCCGGCCATTACGAAGAAGCACCGGACCTGCGCGTCGATACCCACGGCGCCCCCGTCATCGACCCGGTATGGCAACTCCTGCAACAGGCCTACGCCAGCTTCGGCGTCCTGCCCACGCTGCTGGAGCGCGACTTCAACATCCCGCCGCTGCCCGAGCTGTTGGGCGAGGTGGAACGCATCAAGGAAATCCAACAACCCGGGGCCGCGAACCATGCCACGACACGCGCCACGGCCTGAACGCCCGGCGTTCCAGGCGGCCCAGTACGCGTTCACCGCGCACATCCGCGATCCGCATCGCCACCCTGGGCCGGCGGACGTGGAAGATCGGCGCATGGCGATCTACCGGGAGCTTTTTTACAACAACGTCGAAGGCTTCATCGCCGGCGCCTTTCCGATCCTGCGCGCCATCACCCCCGATGCCCTGTGGCATGCCCGGGTGCGCCGCTTCTTTGCCGAACACCGCTCGCACACCCCGTATTTCGCCGAGATCGCCGCGGAGTTTCTGGCCTGGCTGAACACTCCCGACGGCACGCAAGCGGACGACCCACAGTTTCTGCGCGAACTCGCCCACTACGAGTGGGTCGAACTGGCGCTGCAGATCAGCGATGCCGATCGGTCGGCGCCGCCGCTGGATCACAATGGCGACCTCCGCACCGGTCGGCCGATCGTCTCGCCACTGGCCTGGCCCCTCGCCTACAGCTACCCGGTGCATCGCATCGGCCTCGATTTCCAGCCGCAGCAGCCGGGCGAGCAACCCAGCTTCCTGGTGGTCTACCGGGACCGGCGCGACGAGATCCATTTCCTGGAGATCAATGCCGTCACCTACCGGCTGCTGGCACTGTTGCAAGAATGTCCCGAATGGACCGGTCTTGAGGCAGTGACGCGGATTGCCGAGGAATTGCAGCACCCGCAATCCGAGTCGGTGATCCAGCATGGCCTGGCCCTGCTGGCGGAGCTGCGCGAGCGCAACATCATCATCGGCACCCGCGCCTGAGCAGCGGCGACGCCCGGCGTCATCGCTACGGCCGGCAAGCAATCTGGAGAGAGACGATGATCGGCATCCTGAACCGCTTTCAGGACACCCTCGACGGCTTCCGCCGCCTGGATTTCCTCGGACCCCTGGCACTGCGTATCTACCTGGCGCCCATATTCATCATGGCCGGGTACAACAAGATCCAGCATGCCGAGCACCTGGTTCCCTACTTCGAGAGTCTCGGCATCCCGGCCCCCGGCGTGATGGTCTGGCTCGCTGCCCTGAGCGAGTTCTTCGGTGGTATCGCGCTGCTGATCGGCCTGGCGACACGCTGGTTCGCCATTCCGCTGATGGTCACCATGGTGGTCGCCGCGACCACCGCGCACTGGGAAAACGGTTGGCACGCCCTGCCCGAGACCGAACTGACCGTGCCCTGGGAATGGCGCACAGATCTCATCGAAGCGGCCAACGAACGCAAGGAAATGGCAAAGTCCCTGTTGCGCGAGCACGGCAACTACGACTGGCTGACTGCCGCCGGACCCATCACGATCCTGAAGAACGGGATCGAGTTCGCTGCGACCTACTTCGTGATGCTGCTGATGCTGTTCTTCGTCGGGGCGGGGCGCTATTTCAGCGTCGACTACTGGATTGCGCGACGCTTCAGGGATTGATTCGGGCAGGAACGAGGAACGAGGAACGAGGAACGAGGAACGAGGAACGAGGAACGAGGAACGAGGAACGAGGAACGAGGAACGAGGAACGAGGAACGAGGAACGAGGAACGAGGACCGAGGAACGACAAAATGGTCTCAGC